>CAZCFU010000019.1:0-14339 GCA_964498005.1 uncultured Oscillospiraceae bacterium
TGGTGGGCGCTCTTGTCGATCCAGCAGTTGAGCAGGTAGGTGACCCCGAAGCCCGCCACCAGCAGCAGCGGGGTCATGGGCAGCCAGGGGGCGGCCTCCATGGCCTCGGGCACCATGTCCAGCGCCACGATGGACAGCATCAGCCCGGCGGTGAAGCTGAGCAGCAGGCTGGTGCCCCGGGGGGACTCCCGCTTGAACAGCGCCGCCAGTATGCCGCCCAGGGCCAGGCCGCCCACGCCGGTGGCGGCGGTGAGAAGGATCACAAATAAGACAGGGTTCATCGTGTGCGCTCCTACATATGTTTTGCCGGGCAGACCGCTGGGTCTGTCCGGCAATTTTTCATGTTAACACAGAAGCCTGACAAAATCAACCTTTTTTGAACAGTTCCCGCAGGCCGATGACGATGAGGAACGCGCCGAAGCACTTCCGCAGCAGCTCCACGTCCAGCCCGGTGGCCGCCCAGGCGGTGAGGGCGGAGCACACCAGCCCCGCGCAGATGGCCGGGAGCAGGACGGGCTTCTCCACGTAACCGTTTTTGAAGTGGGCGGGCAGGGCGGTGGCGGCGGTGGGGAGGAAGTAGAGCAGATTGATCCCCTGGGCCAGGGCCTGGGGCACCCCGGCGAAGCTGGTCATGTAGATGAGCAGCAGGGAACCGCCCCCCACACCAAAGCCGGACAGCACCCCGGTGACCGCCCCGGCCAGGGCGGCGATGAGCCAGTCCATCATAAAAACGCCTTGACCCCGCCGTAGAGGATGAGCAGGGCGAAGCCCCGGCGCAGCCACACCATGGACATTTTTTTGAACAGCTTCCCGCCGGCCCAGCCGCCCGCCAGCCCCCCGGCCAGATAGGGCAGCGCCATGACCGGATCCAGCTGGCCCCGGAACCAGTACACCCCGGCGGACAGGGCGCACAGCGGCGCGATCACCGCCACCGAGGTAGCGAACGCCTTGCGCTGATCCAGGCCGCATTTGCCCGCCAGCATGGGCACCAGCACCTGGCCGCCGCCCCCGCCGAAAAAGCCGTTGACCACCCCGGCGGCCCCGCCTGCCAGAGCGTACCACAGAGTTTTGGAATTTCCCTTTTTCACCATATATCACCCACATCAGTATGCCGCGGCCGGGGGCGGACTATTCCTTTCTCGCTGCCTGTTCCAGAGACGGAAAATCTTTTCGCGTCCCCTTGACAGCTATTACGGTTAGTGGTATACTTATTACAGTAAACGTAATGAGGGGGTGAAGTCCATGCGGGACAGCGCAAAGAGCGGCGCGCTGACGGAGGTGACGTTCTACATTCTGCTGGCCCTGCACACGCCGCGCCACGGCTACGCCGTCATGCGGTTCATCGAGGAAAAGACAGGGGGGCGGCTGTCCCTGGGGGCGGGGACGCTGTACGGTGCGCTGAGCGCCCTCCAGGAGAAAGGCTGGATCCAGCCCCGCGGGAGCGGCGATGGGCGGAAAAAGGAGTTCGCCGTCACCCCCCTGGGGCGGGAGATCGCAAAGAAGGAGCTGGCGCGGCTGAACGAGCTGGCAGGCATTGCGGCGGAGATCATAGGAGGTGCGTGTGATGAAAAAGTGTTACCGGTTCTTCTGGAGCCTGACGGGGGCCCAGGCGAGGTGGCTGAACAGGATGGCGGACAAGGGCTTCCGGCTGGCGCGTACTGAAAAGCTGCTGTACGGATTTGAACCCTGCCGGCCGGGGCAGTACCGTTACTGCGTGGAGTTTGTGGGCCACAAGTCCCGAGCGGGCGCGGAGGATTATGCCGGCTTTCTGGAGAGCTGCGGCTATCGGGTGTTCTTTAAGAACATCAACCTGAACTGGAACGTGGGCAAGGTGGAGGCGCGCCCCTGGGCGGAGAAAGGCGGGCGGCTGGCCTCCAACGCCACCACCTACAACCGGGAGCTGCTCATTGTGGAGAAGGAGAACGACGGCAAGCCCTTCGAGCTGCACACCACCTATGAGGACAAGGCGCGGTACTATAAGGACTGCAGACGGCCCGCGCTGTTCCTGTTTGTGATGATGGCGGCGGTGGGGATCTGGAAGCGGTCATGGGCGGCGGGGGCCTTTGCCCTGCTGGCCCTGGCGCTGCTGGTCCGGTATCAGATCGCCCTGGCGCGGCTGGGCAGGCAGGCCAAGGAGCGGGAGTGGTGAGGGCGAAAACTTATTTCTTGACAAAATGGAGATAATGTAAAGAAACTTTCCTTGCGAACCCTCGGGAAACCCGGTATAATGCTCCAAAAACCGGGAGAGAAGGGGAAAACGTGCCAAAATCTACCAAAGATGAGATCATGACAGCGCTGGGCGGGCTGCTCCAGCTGAAACGGCTGGACGACATCACCGTCACCGAGCTGGTGGAGCAGTGCGGCATCTCCCGGCAGGCGTTCTACTATCACTTTTCCGATTTGTACGGCGTGGTCGACTATGGCATTCAGCGGTTTTTAGAGCGGCTTGAAGCGCCCAGCCCGGATCAGTGGCGGGACGCCCTGGAAAAGACGCTGACCCTGCTGCGGGAAAACCGCACCGTGGTGCTCAATGTCTACCGGGCCTATGAGCGCAGCTATGTGGAGCACGACCTGCGCCAGTGGGCCGCGCCCTTGGTGGAGATACGCGTCCGGCTGGCCGCCCGGAGGTACAGCGTAACGGAGGATCAGATCGGCTTCATGTCGGAGGTGCTGACCCAGGCGCTGGCCAGCATCGTGCTGAGCTGGGTGGAGCGGGGAATGCCCTCCAGCGTCATCGAGCGGATGGATGACTTTGACATCCTGGTGGGGGGCTGTCTGGAGTACACCATGGAGCGGCTGGCCCAGAAAAAGGGGCAATAGCCGGACTGGAATAGGACAGCATCCAAAATTCGACAGCATTTTACAAAAAGCGAGGGCTTGTCAAAACCTTGACAAGCCCTCGCTTTCTGTCTATGGAACTCTGGCCGGATGGGGGATATCATGGCGCTGAAAACAAGGAGGAGTGCCCCTCCAGAGAAAGGAACGTTGACCTATGAACATGATGAACAGCGTGAAACGGGCGGGCTTCCGGGCGATGTATGGATACCTGGACAAGGATCCGGACGCCAACATCCCCAAGCTGATGGACTGGGTGGATCGGTTCGCGGGAAACGGCCCCAACAGCTTTCCTGACCAGCGGGCCGCCTTCCGACGCGTCATCGAAAATCCGGACAATAACTGGTACCGCCTGATCCGCGGTATGTGGACGGACATTGACGACGGGGTGCGCAAGACCTTTTTTGAAAACTTTATGCTCAACGGTAACCTCATCGGCTGGGGAACCCAGGAGGAGGCGAGAGAACGCTACGGCTGCAACATTCCCTGGGCCATTTTGCTGGACCCCACCTCCGCCTGCAACCTGCACTGCACCGGCTGCTGGGCGGCGGAGTACGGCAATAAGCTGAACCTCACCTTTGACGAGATCGACGACATCATCACCCAGGGCAAGAAGCTGGGGGTGTACATCTATATCTACACCGGCGGCGAGCCCCTGGTGCGCAAGGATGACCTCATCGCCCTGTGCAACAAGCACAACGACTGCGAGTTCCTGTGCTTCACCAACGCCACCCTCATCGACGAGGATTTTGCCGACCAGATGCTGAAGGTGAAGAACTTTGTCCCCGCGATCAGTGTGGAGGGCTTTGAGGAAGCCACCGACGGCCGCCGCGGGGACGGCGTGTTCCAGAAGGTGCGCCATGCCATGGACATTCTGAGAGAGCGCAGGCTGCCCTTCGGCACCTCCTGCTGCTACACCAGCGCCAACCTGGACTCCATCAGCTCGGAGGAGTTCGTGGACAAGCTGGTGGAGTGGGGCGCCAAGTTCTCCTGGTACTTCCATTATATGCCCGTGGGCAACGACGCCGCCCCGGAGCTGATGCCCTCGCCGGAGCAGCGGGAGGCGATGTATGACCGCATCCGGGCCTACCGCAAGAGCAAGCCCCTGTTCCTCATCGACTTCCAGAACGACGGCGAGTATGTGGGCGGCTGCATCGCGGGGGGTCGGCGGTACCTCCACATCAACGCCAACGGAGACGTAGACCCCTGCGTATTCGTGCACTATTCCGACGCCAACATCCGGGAGAAGTCCCTTCTGGACTGCCTGCGCTCCCCCATGTTCATGGCCTATCACGACGGACAGCCCTTCAATGAGAACCACCTGAAGCCCTGCCCCATGCTGGAAAACCCGGAGAAGCTGCGGGAGATGGTGGCCCGCACCGGCGCCAAATCCACCGATATGCAGTCGCCGGAGACTGTGGAGCATCTGTGCGGCAAATGCGACGGCTACGCCGAAAACTGGGACGCCACCGCCCAGCGGCTGTGGGCCTGCGGGCATGGCTGCGCCGACTGCGGCCAGCACCGTGACCTGCAGGAAGAGGCGGGTTGATCCCAGGCATACGTCGGGAGGCCCTCCCCAGGGAGGGCCTCCCCCTTTTCGCGGGAAATTCCCTCTTGCAATTTTCCCGCGGTATGGTACAATAAGCCCCGACAACTGAATAAAGACAGTTGCGAGAAATGCAGGAAAGGAAGAAGCAGAATGCCCAAGCTCAAGAAATGGGCCCTTTTGCTGCTGGCCGCCATCGCCATGCTGCCGGCTTCACTGTACGGATGTACAGGAGGCACGGGACACAGCGGGAGCGATCCGGCATCTGCGCAATCGGGCGAGTTACCCAACGGGAACTCAGTCACGGTAGGTATCGCACAGGATTTGAGCAACCTCGACCCCCAGCTGGCCAAAACGGCGGGGATCCGCGAGGTTCTGTTCAACATCTTCGAGGGACTGGTGAAAGCCGGCCCCGACGGCTCGGTGATCCCGGCCGTCGCCAGTGACTATGAGATCTCCGCGGACGCCACAACGTACACCTTCACCCTGCGGGAAGGCGTCACGTTCCACAACGGAGAGACTGTCACCATCGAGGATGTGGTCTATTCCCTGGAACGCTGCGCCGGATCGGAGAACGATGGAAAGCCTCTGGTCTCGGCGTTTTCTAATGTCTCCAGGATCGAGGCGGCCGACGACAGCCATGTGGTCATCACCCTGTCCGAGCCCAGTCTGGAGTTCCTCAATGCCCTCACCGCCGCCATCATACCCAAGGACTCCGGCCCCACCATCACCGAGACCATGATCGGCACCGGCCCCTTCAAGTTCATCTCCTATGCCCCCCAGGACAGCCTGGTGATGGAGAAGTATGACGGCTACTGGAACCAGGAGAAGGCGGCCAGGCTGGGCAAGGTCACCTTCAAGATCGTCCCCGACGTGAACGCCATGGTCGTCGGCCTGAAGGGCGGCACGCTGGACATGGTGGTCCATCTGCCCAACAATTTGGAGGGCGAGGTGAAGGACGCGTTCACCGTCCACGAGGACACCATGAAGCTGGTGCAGGCGCTGTACATCAACAATGCCGTGGAGCCCTTTGACAACGAGCTGGTGCGTCAGGCCATGTACTGCGCCATTGATGTGGACCAGATCATCGACTTCGTGTGCGGCGGCGCGGGGGTGCCTACCGGCACCAGTATGTATCCAGCCCAGGAGAAGTATTTCATGCCCGAGCTGGCCGGGAACTATGCCCCCAACGTGGAGAAGGCCAAGGAGCTGCTGGCCCAGGCGGGCTATCCCGACGGCTTTACCATGACCATCACCGCCCCGTCCAACTACGCCCAGCACGTGGATACCGCCCAGGTCATCATCGAGCAGCTCAAGGCGGTGGGCATCACCGCGGAGCTGGTGCAGGTGGAGTGGGAGAGCTGGGTGTCCGACGTCTACCGGGGCCGGGACTACCAGACCACGGTGTGCGGCATCTCCGCCGACGACATGACCGCCCGGGAGATGCTGGTGCGGTACATGAGCGACAACCAGAAGAACTTCATCAATTTCCAGGATGAGGAGTTCGACGACGCGGTGACCCGCGCCATGGCCGCCACCAGCGAGGAGGAACAGGTCACGCTGTACAAGCGGGCGGAGGAGATTTTGAACGAGAAGGCGGCCAGCCTGTGGATCCAGGATCTGTGCGACCTGGTGGTCATGGATCCGGCGCTGGACGGCTTCACCTTCTACCGCACCTATGTGATCGATATGTCCACGATTTACTACAAATAATGGAAGGAGCGGGGCGCCCGCGGGCGTCCCGCTCTTTTGCCATGAAATCGAAAGGGGGGAAGCCCCATGGGAAAAACCTTGCTGAAACGAGCGGGACTGCTCATCGGCACCCTGCTGCTGGTGAGCGTGCTGGCCTTTGTGGCCTTTTCCGTCATCCCCGGTGATCCCACCGACTCCATCCTGGGCATCGAGGCCACCGAGGAGCAGCGTCTGGCCCTCCGCACCCAGCTGGGGCTGGATCAGCCCATCCATCAGCGGTACTGGAGCTGGCTGACCGCATTTGTCACCGGGGACTTCGGCCAGTCCTACAAATACGATATGCCGGTGTCCAGGCTGGTGGCCGCCCAGGCGAAGGTGACGCTGGTGCTGGCGGCGGTCTCCTTTGTCCTGATCGTGGTTATCTCCCTGCCCCTGGGCCTGATTTCCGCCCGACATCAGGGGGGGATCGTGGATCGGGTGGTGACGGTGCTCACCCAGATCACCATGTCCGTGCCCAACTTCATCATGGGCATCGGCCTGATGTTCCTGTTTGCCCTGGTGCTCCACTGGTTTGAGCCGAAGTACGTTCCCCTGGAGGACGGCCTGGGGGCCCATCTGCGGTTTATGGTGTTCCCGGCCCTGGCCATCGCCCTGCCCAAGAGCGCCATGACGGTGAAGCTCCTGCGGGGCTCCATTCTGGGCGAGATGGGCCAGGACTACATCCGCACCGCCTACAGCAAAGGAAACAGCCAGGGCTCCGCCCTGTGGCGGCACGTGCTGCGCAACGCCATGATCCCGGTGGTGACCTTCCTGGCCATGGCCATTGGCGACATCATGGCGGGCTCCATCGTGGTGGAGCAGGTGTTCAGCATCCCGGGCCTGGGCCGCATCCTCATCTCATCCATCGGCAACCGGGATTACCCGGTGGTGCAGGCCATCGTGGTACTGCTGGCCGGGGTGGTGGTGCTGTGCAATTTCCTGGCCGACCTGCTCTACCGGGTGATGGATCCCCGGATCGACGGGAGGTGACTTACTTTTTCTTGAAAGAAAAAGTAAGCAAAAAGAACTTTAATTCGCTACGTGAGTGAGAGGAAACTTTATCGCTTCCGCACGGCAACGAAAAGAGTATGGATATGAAAAATGGGAAACAAAAAAATTGGTATCTCACCATTGGGATCATTTTGACGGCGTGTATGCTGATATTTATCGCCGTGGGCTTCTTCTGGACGCCCTATGTGCCCTCCGCCATGAGCGCCGGGGATCGGAACGCGAGGCCCTCCCTCCGGCACTTGTTCGGCTGTGACTCCTTTGGGCGGGACGTCTTCTCCCGCACGTTGGAGGGGGCGGGGGCCACGCTGACCATCGCCCTGGCGGTGCTGGCGCTGGGGGCGGTGTGCGGGCTGGTGATCGGCGCGCTGTGCGGCTACTACGGCGGCGCGGCCGACGCCCTCATCATGCGCCTGTGCGACGCCATCGCCGCCTTCCCCAGCGTCCTGCTGGCCATGGTGGTGCTGGCGGTCACCGGGCCGGGAAAGTACAACGTCATTGGGGCGCTGGGGGTGCTGTTTATCCCCAGCTTCGCCCGGCTTGTCCGGGGTGAGTTCCTCAAGTACCGGGATCGGGATTTCGTCCAGTCGGCCAGGCTGATGGGCGTGTCCGATCCGCGGATCATCTTCGTTCACATCCTGCCCAACACCTGGCCGGTATTACTCTCCGGATTGACCATTGGGTTTAATAACGCGGTGTTGGCGGAGGCGTCCATGAGCTACCTGGGCATCGGCGTCAGCGCCCAGGAGCCCAGCCTGGGCTATATGCTCAAGGACGCCCAAGGATATTTTTTCACCCTGCCCTGGTGTACGGCATTCCCGGCGGCGGTGGTGATCCTGCTCATCCTGGGCGTGGGCCTGCTGGGCGAGGGCATCCGGGAGCGGATGGGGGTGGCGTCATGATGCTGGAGATCCAGGATTTGTCGGTGGTGTTTTCCGACAGGGGGGAACCCTTTACAGCCGTTGACCGCTTTTCCCTCCAGATGGAGGAAGGGGAGATTGTGGGCATCGTGGGCGAGTCCGGCTCGGGCAAGTCCATGACCGCCCACGCCCTGATGGGGCTCATCCGCCGCGGTGCGGTGACGGTGAGCGGCAGCGCGGTCTTTGAGGGGACGGATCTGCTGGGGCTGTCCCGCGGTGAGCTGCGGCAGTACCAGGGACGGGATCTGTCCATCATCTTCCAGGAGCCCATGACCAGCCTCAACCCCACCATGCGCATCGGCAAGCAGGTGGAGGAGTCCCTGCGCATCCACGAGAAGCTGTCCCGGGCGGAGCGTAAAGCCCGGGCCCTTGACGCCATGGCGCTGGCCGGCCTGCCCGATCCAGAGGCGGTATACCGCCAGTATCCCCACCAGTTGTCCGGCGGGATGCGCCAGCGGGTGATGATCGCGGCGGCGCTGGTGCTGAGGCCCCGGCTGCTCATCGCCGACGAGCCGACCACTGCGCTGGACGTGACCATTCAGGCCCAGATCTTGGAGACGCTGAAGGACATCAACCGCAAGGCGGGCACCGCTATCCTGTTCATCTCCCACGACCTGGGGGTCATCAAGGCGCTGTGCGGCCGGGTGGTGGTGATGAAGCAGGGGAAGATCGTGGAAGCTGGGGCGGCGGACGACGTGTTCCACCACCCCCGGGAGGATTACACCAAGCTGCTCATCGCCTCCCGGCCCAAGCGGCAGAAGCTGAGAGGGGGCGGGAACGGTGCGTGACCCGATTGTTCGCGTCCGAAACCTCAACAGCTGGTACGGGAAGGGCAAAGAGCGCAGGCAGGTGCTGCGGGATGTATCCCTGGAGCTGGCCCCCGGCGAGGTGCTGGGCATTGTGGGCGAGTCCGGCTCGGGCAAGACCACCCTGGCCAAGTGCGTGCTGGGGATGGTCACCGACATCACCGGCGAGCTGGCCGTCAACAGCCCCCGGCCCCAGATGGTGTTCCAGGATCCCTATGGCTCGCTGAACCCGGCCAAGACGGTGGGATGGATTTTGGAGGAGCCCCTCCGGGCCGCCGGGATGAAGGACAAAGACCAGCGCCGCAAAAAAGTGGCGGAGTTCCTGCCCCTGGTGGGGCTGGAGGAGGAGCATCTGGCCCGCAGGCCCGCCCAGCTGTCCGGCGGGCAGCGCCAGCGGGTGGCCATCGCCGCCGCGCTGATCCAGGGCAGCAAGCTCATCGTGCTGGACGAGCCGGTGTCGGCGCTGGACGTGACTTTGCAGGCCCAGATCCTCCGCCTGCTGGCGGACTTGCAGGAAAAGCTGGGCCTGTCCTATCTGTTCATCTCCCACGACCTGGCCGTGGTGTACCAGCTCTGCGACCGGGTGGCGGTGATGACGGGGGGCGAGATCGTGGAGATGGGGGACGTGGACGAGATCTACGACCACCCCAAGCACCCCTACACGAAAAAGCTGCTGGACGCCTCCCTGGCGCTGGATTAAGGACGCTTTGGCAAAAAATGACCCGGGATCGGGGCCTGCGGCCCCGATCCCGGGTTTTTCCGTTAATCGGCGTTTCAAAAAGCGGGAGCTTCTCAGCTGATGGACGCGCCGTCCACGTTGATGACGGTGCCGGTGACATAAGCGGCCTGGTCGCTGGCCAGGTAGAGGAAGGCGTTGGCCACGTCCTCGGGCTGGCCCACCCGGCCCAGGGGGATGCCGGCGGCAATACGATCCACCATCTCCTTGGGCAGCGCGGCCACCATGTCGGTGGCAGTGACGCCGGGGGCCACCGCGTTCACCCGGATCTGGTCCTTTGCCAGCTCACGGGCCAGGGAGATGGTCATGCCGTTGACGGCGTACTTGGAGGTGGGGTAGCCGCAGCCGGCGGGCTGGCCGTACTTGGACACCATGGAGCTGGTGTTGAGGATGACGCCGCCGCCCTGCTCCTTCATGATCCGGGCCGCCGCCTGGGCGCACACGAACACCGCCGTCACGTTCAGATCCATGACCTTGGAAAATTCGTCCACGGTGTAGTCGTACAGGCTGGTGCGGGAGGAGACGCCCGCGTTGTTCACCAGGATGTCCAGGCTGCCGAACTTCTCCTTGACGCTGGCGAAGGCCGCGCCCACCGCCTCAGCGTCGCACAGGTCGGGGCAGATGCCCATCACGCGGTCGCCGTACTCGGTGAGCTGGGCCAGGGCCTTGTCCACCGTCTCCTGACGGGAGCCGGCCACCACCACGTTGGCGCCGTTGTCCAGATAGGTCTTGACGATGGCGAAGCCGATGCCTCGGGTGCCGCCGGTGACGACGGCAGTCTTGTTTTTCAGCATAGTGTAAATCTCCTTTTCTTCATCGTTGTTTTGCTGCTTTTCGCGGCCCGCGCCGCGTTTCACATGGTCACCATTTTACTCCGCGGGATCCCCGCTTGTCAATACATCTCTGTCCGTCAAGACAAAAGTGCCCGGTAAAGATGGTTTGAGCATTGTGCACAAACGACGAATGCGGCCGGAAAAATGGGCAATTTTCTTGGCTGACTTTCATAAGAAGCAAAAATTGAGGGAAAAGGGCAGGAAAGGGCAAAGCCGGATCGACGCGTTGAAATTGAGTTTCAGCAATACGCTGATTTTAAATTTTCAGCGTTCAAAAGCGGAAATTTTGTGCTATAATGTGATTGAGAAAATGTGTCAGTTTGATATGAGCGGCCCGGGCTCCTTCAGCCGGAACGACGCCGCGGCATGGCTGCGTGAGAGAGGAGGATGACCATGGGGGACGCCCCGCCGCTGAAAGCGCCTAAGCGGAGGGGGAACGGAAAGGCGTATTTGGAACTCCAGGGGATGTCGGCAAACCGTTGGAAACGATGGGGCGCGGGGCCAGAGGCTGTCGGACGGCCGCCTTCGCGAAACGCGGGCCCGTCCTATGCTCGTTCGGCTGCGTGACGGAACCCTGAGGGGACGTTGGCAAACCACAGGAAACTGTGGGACGCAAAGCCAGAGGCGTCGGGGTGGATCGCTTCATCCCACGTTCGTTCGGTTGCATGGCAAACCGCGGGAAACCGCGGGGCGCAAAGCCAGAGGCTACCGGGTGCGAAAGCATCCCAAGCTCGTTCGGCTGCATGGCAAACCGGTGGAAACGCCGGGACGCAAAGCTATGGGACCTAAAGGCCGGCCACTCAGGGGGGAGCCCCCTGAATTCGTTCTGGAGGAACGAATTGAGCCGCGCCTATGGCAGCCCGGCTACCGGACTTCTTTGCGTCCGAGCAATGCAAAGAAAGGAAGAATGAAATGAAAATGTTCAAACTAATGGGTAAGCGCGGCTTTGCCGTGTTTACCTCGCTGGCGCTGTGCGCCAGCCTGGTGGCCCCTTCCTTTGCCGCGACCTTCAATGATCTCCAGCATGCCATCAGGTACACGGGTGAGGAAGAACAAAGGTTTGGCGAAAATGAAGATATCGTCGCTTGGGCCAGTACTGATGACGAGGGGAATACCACCGTCAATGTCCGGCTTGAGGGCAATGTCAATCGCACGGCCGGTGAGGGCGAAATTGCTTTTAACCAAAATAAGAACGTCGTCCTGGATTTGAATGGTCAGACGATCAATGGCAGCGATGAGGATGGAAACCCCGCCGGAAAGGGTGGCGCCATTTTTAATGTGAAGAATGACACCCTGACCATCAAGGACAGCTCTGATGAGGGCACTGGTAAGATCACCGGCGGCAATGCCAGCGGCATCCGTGTGACCGGCGGCAACGTCACCTTGGAGAGCGGCGCCATCACTGGCAATTCGATTCGAGAGGGCAGTGCCGGCGGCGGCGGCGTGTATGTGACGGATGGCAGCTTCACCATGAAGGGCGGCGTCATCTCCGACAATACGGCCCAATGGGGCAGCGGCGGCGGCGTAGGCGTCAGCGGTTCGAATTCCAAGTTCACCATGGATGGTGGCGAAATCTCCAACAATACTGTTAAGAACGATGGCGGCCAGGGCGGCGGCGGCGGCGTCTGGGTGAAAGACAACGCCTCCTTCGAGATGAACGGCGGCAAGATCACCGAGAACACGGTTGAGAAGAATGGCGGCAACGGCGGCGGCGTGGCGATCCACCAGGGCACCTTCACCATGACCGGCGGCGAGATCTCCAACAATGAATCCTCCCGCGGCACTGGCGTGCTGGTCAATGCCAACTCCAGGGACGATGGAGACGCCAGCTTCACCATGAGTGGCGGCTATGTTGCCGGCGAAGACGGCAAAAGCTGCATTTACCTGGAGGAATCGGACGACTATAACGCCACGTTCGAGCTGAGCGGCTCTGCGGTCATGGATGGCACCATTCGCCTTGGCAAAGGCACGCAGGTCATCACAAACAACGTTAAGGATCCCAATAGTGAGCATAAGTACACCGACTTTGATATGATGGCGAACGAGGAGGGCAGCGAAAAGCTGACCGACGAGGACGGCAATGGTCTGACAATTGGGACGGGCGACACCGAAACCGAGGACGGCTATACAGCGGAGAAGGAGACCTTCCTGGACATCAACTATAGCCATGAGTATGGCGAGGGTTGGGTTTCCGCCGGTAGCGAGCAACACGGCCACAAGTGCAAGTATTGTCCGGTAATGACGGGTTTGACGGCTCACAACTGGGATAACGGTACAGTCACGACGGAGCCCACCTGCACGACTGACGGTGTGAAGACCTACGAGTGCGGTGATTGCCACGAGACCAAGACCGAGACCATTCGGGCGAACGGCCACACATGGGATGACGGTGAGGTCACGACGGAGCCCACCTGTGCGACTGAGGGCGTAAAGACCTTTACCTGCACTGCCTGCGGCGCGACCAGGACTGAGTCCGTCGAGATCGACCCCGACAATCACACCGGCATCGGTGAGTTTGAGGAGAACGGTGATGACCACCACAAGGTGTGCTCGGCCTGCGGCAAGGAAGTTGAGACCGCGGAGCACATTTGGAATGGTGGCGTAGTGACTATAGAAGCCACCGCCGAAGCGGAAGGTGTGAGGACCTACACCTGCACTGTTTGCGGCGCGACCAAGACCGCGCCCATCCCCTACACCCCCGACATCACCATTGACGAGCCCTTCGTCCCGTTGGCTCCCCTCCCCGATGAGGTGGAGATCGACGACCCCGAGGTGCCTCTGGCCGGCCTGCTTACCCGGGCTGACGTCATCGGCTACCTGTGGGTGCATAGCGGCAGCCCCAATGCGGAGCTGTCCGACTTCCCCGACGTGCCCGAGGATCACGAGTGGGCCGTGGCCATTGGCTGGGCCCAGGACATGGGCATCGCCGTGGCCGACGTGGACGGCAACTTCCGTCCCGACGACCTGGTGCTGCGCAGCGTAGAGGACATCGAGCTCAGCCCTGAGGGCGAGCTGGAGCAGTTCCTGAACCGCTATGCTGTGTACGCGGGCATCAAGCTGAAAGAGGGCGAGCTGTTTATCGCTCTGGAAGGCGAGTGGGACGACATCATCATGGGCGAGGAAGCTCAGGTCATTTTTGACGACTTCTTCGCGCGGCTGGAGCTGGCTCTGGCCCAGGCGGCGTAAATCCGCTTCCAGCAAACCGAATCGCACGACAAACGGCCCCGGGACATCGTCCCGGGGCCGTTTCGTTTGGGATCGTATTCAGACCAGCCGACGCCGGAGCTGCTCGGGGTTGACAGAGTACTCCAGCGCGGTCTCCATGGTGACCTTCCCCGCCTTGTACAGCGTCAGGATGGACTGATCCATGGAGATCATGCCCTCCGCCCCGCCGGCGGCAATGGCGTTGTCGATCTGATGGGTCTTGTTGTCCCGGATGAGGCTGCGGATGGCGTTGTTCATCTGCATGATCTCATAGGCGGGCACCATGCCGCCGTCCTTGTCGGGCAGCAGCTGCTGGCACACCACGGTGCGCAGCACCATGGACAGCTGGGAGCGTACCTGCTCCTGCTGGGTGCTGGGGAAGGAGTCCACGATGCGGTCCACCGTGTTCACCGCGCCCTTGGTGTGCAGCGTGGCGATGAGCAGGTGGCCTGTCTCCGCCGCGGTCATGGCGGTGCGGATGGTCTCGTGGTCGCGCATCTCGCCCAGGAGGATGACGTCGGGGGCCTGGCGCAGGCAGGCCCGCAGGGCGGCGAGGTAGTCCTGGGTGTCGATAGAGATCTCCCGCTGGGAGACGATGCTTTTCGCGTTGCGGTGGAGGTACTCGATGGGGTCCTCCAGGGTGATGATGTGGCCGCTCCGGGTCTGGTTGATCCGGTCGATGACGCAGGCTTGGGTGGTGGACTTGCCGCTGCCCGCCGT
>CAZCFU010000020.1:0-13554 GCA_964498005.1 uncultured Oscillospiraceae bacterium
GGGAGGTCATGGGCATCGGCTCCACCCTGGAGGAGTGCGTCCTCAAGTCGGTGCGTTCCCTGGAGATCGGCGCCTGCCACCTGTGGCTGCCCAAGTTCGACGCCATGGGCCAGGAGGAGCTGCTGGACCATATCTCCCAGTTCCGGGACGACAACATCTACGCCATCGCCCAGCTCCTCCGGCTGGGGGAGGGCGTGGAAACCATCCATGAGGCGACCATGATCACCCCCTTCTTCCTGGAGTCCATCAAAAAGATCGTGGACTTTGAGAAGGTGGTGGAGACCCACTTTGACAGCGGGACCCTCAAGGAGGCCAAGGCCATGGGCTTTGGGGACCAGTACATCGCCAAGCTCTGGGGCGTCCCTGAGCAGGCGGTCTACACCCGCAGGATCAACGAGGGCATCCTGCCGGTCTACCGCATGGTGGATACCTGCCACACGGGGGCCTACATCCCCTACTTCTACTCCACCTATACCGGGGAGAACCAGAGCCCGGTGTCCCAGCGGGAGAAGATCGTGGTGCTGGGGGCGGGCCCCATCCGCATCGGCCAGGGGGTGGAGTTCGACTACTCCACCGTCCACGCTGTCCAGACCATCAAAAAGGCGGGGTATGAGGCCATTATCATCAACAATAACCCGGAGACGGTGTCCACCGACTACACCACGGCGGACAAGCTCTACTTTGAGCCGCTGACTCCGGAGGACGTGATGAACATCCTCGCCCTGGAGAAGCCCATGGGGGTCATCGCCTCCCTGGGCGGCCAGACCGCCATCAACCTGGCCGAGCCGCTGATGAAGCGGGGGGCCAAGATCATCGGCACCGACTGCGCCGCCATCGAGCGGGCCGAAAACCGGGACGCCTTTGAGAAGATCCTGCTGGAGCTGGACATCCCCCAGCCCCAGGGCCGTGCGGTCACCGCCATTGAGGACGGGGTCAAGGCGGCGGGCGAGATCGGCTACCCGGTGCTGGTGCGGCCCTCCTTCGTGCTGGGCGGACGGGCCATGCAGATCGTGGCCGATGAAGAGCAGCTTCGCCAGTACCTGAAGACCGCCGTGGAGATCGACGAGGACAAGCCCGTGCTGGTGGACAAGTACATCGTGGGCAAGGAGGTGGAGGTGGACGCCATCTGCGACGGCCGGGATGTGTTTGTCCCCGGCATTATGGAGCTGGTGGAGCGCACCGGCATCCACTCCGGCGACTCCATCAGCGTCTACCCGCCCTTCAGCATTTCGGACAAGGTGAAGGGGGTCATCCTCCAGTACGCCAAAAAGCTGGGCTTTGGCCTGGGCATCGTGGGCCTGTTCAACATCCAGTTCATTGTGGACAGGCGGGACCGGGTGTATATCATCGAGGTAAACCCCCGCTCCTCCCGGACGGTGCCCTTCCTCTCCAAGGCCACCGGCTGGAGCCTTGCCGATATCGCCACCCAGGTCATTCTGGGCAAGAGCCTGAAGGAGCAGGGTATTTTCGACATCTATCCCACGGAGAAGAAGCGCCGGTATGTGAAGGTGCCCGTGTTCTCCTTCAACAAGATCCGGGGCCTGGACGCCTACCTCTCCCCGGAGATGAAGTCCACCGGCGAGGCCATCGGCTATGACAACAAGCTCAACCGGGCCCTCTATAAGGCCCTCCAGGCCTCGGGCATGAAGCTGCAGAACTACGGTACGGTCTTTGTCACGGTGGCCGATACCGACAAGGAGGAGGTCCTGCCCCTCATCCGCCGGTTCTACCACCTGGGCTTCAACATCCAGGCCACCCGCGGCACCGGCGAGTTCCTCAAGCAGAACGGAATCCGCACCCACATCCTCCGAAAGCTCAGCGAGGGCAGCGACGAGATCCTCCAGGCCATCCGGCAGGGACATCTGGCCTACATCATCAACACCAGCGGCGTGGGTCAGACCGCCACCGAGCGGGACGGTCAAAGGATCCGTCTGGCGGCCACCGAGTACAGCGTGAACCTCTTCACCTCGCTGGACACGGTCAAGACACTGCTGGACGTGCTGGAGGAGATCACCATGGAGATCTCCACCATTGACGGTGAATGAGAGGAGGCGCTTCATGGAACAGGTGCTTTTTACCGTTCGGGAGAATGTCCGCCTGACGGCGGAGGTCTGCCGCATGGTGCTGGAGGGGGATACCCGCGCCATCACCGCCCCGGGGCAGTTTATCGACCTGCGGGTCCCCGGTTTTACCCTGCGCCGGCCCATCTCGGTCTGCGACTGGGATGGGGAGACGGTGACCATCGTCTACAAGGTGGTGGGGGCCGGCACGGCAGAGCTGGAGCGGATGTTCCCGGGGGAGCGGCTGGACGCCCTGGTCGGGCTGGGCAACGGCTTTGACACCGCCAGAAGCGGCCGGCGGCCCCTTCTGGTGGGCGGCGGGGTGGGGACGCCCCCCCTCTACGCCCTCTGCCGCGTCCTCCGGGAAGAGGGGAAGGAGCCTGTGGTGGTGCTGGGCTTCCGAACCGCCGGGGAGGTCCTGCTCTCTGAAGAGTTCGCCGCCCTGGGCGCGGAGGTCCATATCACCACCGAGGACGGCTCCGCGGGCCGGAAGGGCTTTGTAACGGCGGTCATGCCGGAGCTTGATTACACCTACCTCTACGCCTGCGGCCCCATCCCCATGCTGCGGGCGGTGGACGGCGCGGCGAAAACCGGCGGCCAGCTCAGCTTTGAGGAGCGGATGGGCTGCGGCTTCGGCGTGTGCATGGGCTGCAGCTGGATGACCAAAAACGGCAGCAAGCGGATCTGCGCCGACGGCCCGGTGCTGGAAAGGGAGGAGCTTATATGGGACGCACAGCAGTGACCCTGTCCGGCTGGGAGCTGGATAACCCCGTCATCCCGGCCAGCGGCACCTTTGGCTACGGCAGGGAGTTCGCCGCTCTCTACGACATCAATTGCCTGGGGACGTTCTCCTTCAAGGGGACCACCCGGGAGCCCAGGTTCGGGAATCCCACGCCCCGCATCGCCGAGTGTCCGGCGGGCCTCATCAATTCGGTGGGCCTTCAAAACCCCGGTGTGGATCATGTGCTGGCGGTGGAGCTTCCCCAGATGGCGGCCTACTTTCATAAAAAGGTCATCGCCAACGTGGGGGGTTTCTCGGTGGAGGATTACGTGGAGGCGTGCCGCAAGCTGAGCCAGTCGGAGCAGGTGGGGCTTTTAGAGGTGAACATCAGCTGCCCCAACGTGGAGCACGGGGGCATGAGCTTTGGGGTGACCCCAGAGGCTGCCGGTGAGGTGACGCGGGCGGTGAAGGCGGTGAGCGCCAAGCCGGTGTATGTCAAGCTGAGCCCCAACGTCACCGACATCGTCTCCATCGCCAGGGCCTGCGAGGAGGCGGGGGCGGATGGCCTGAGCCTCATCAACACCCTGCTTGGTATGCGCGTCGACCCCAAAACCCGCCGACCGGTGATCGCCAACCGGATGGGAGGCTACTCCGGGAAAGGGATCTTCCCGGTGGCCCTTCGGATGGTGTATCAGGTCTATGAGGCGGTGAGCATCCCCGTCATCGGCATGGGCGGCGTCTCCACGGCGGAGGACGTCATTGAGATGATGCTGGCGGGGGCCGCGGCGGTTCAGGTGGGGACGGCCAACCTCATCGACCCCTGGGTCTGCAAGAACATCATTGACGACCTTCCCCAGGTCATGGACAAGTATGGGATCAAAGAACTGAACGATATTATTGGAGGTGCGCACCATGGGTAAAGACGTGATCATCGCCTGCGATTTTGCCAGCGGGCGGGAGGCCCTCAGCTTTCTGGACAGGTTTGAGCAGGAGGAGCGCAAGCCCTTCGTGAAGATCGGCATGGAGCTGTACTACGCCGAGGGGCCGGAGATCGTGCGGGAGATCAAAAAGCGGGGCCACCGGATTTTTCTGGATCTGAAGCTCCACGACATTCCCAATACGGTGATGAAGGCCATGCGGGTGCTGTCCAACCTGGACGTGGATCTGTGCAACCTCCACGCGGCGGGGACGGTGGCCATGATGAAGGCGGCGGTGGAGGGCCTGACCCGGCCCGACGGGACCCGGCCCCTGCTGATCGCGGTGACCCAGCTCACCTCCACCGACCAGCGGAGCATGGAGGAGGATCTCCTCATCCATGAACCCATCGACCGGGTGGTGCGCCACTACGCCCAGCGCGCCAAGCTGGCGGGGCTGGACGGGGTGGTTTGTTCCCCCAGGGAGGCCGGAGAGGTAAAGGCCGCCTGCGGCCGGGATTTCCTGACGGTGACGCCGGGGGTCCGCTTCGCCGACGGCGACGTCGGCGACCAGAAGCGGGTGATGACCCCCGCTCAGGCCAGAGAGATCGGCTCTGACTACATTGTGGTGGGCCGTCCCATCACGGCGGCGGCCGATCCGGTGGCCGCCTACCGCCGGTGTGTGGCCGAGTTTGTGGATTGAGGAGGGGCGGAGATGCGTCATCTGCTGAGCATCCTGGATCTTACCGTGGAGGAGATCGAGGAGCTTCTCACCACCGCTGAGGACATTCTGGATCACCCGGACAAGTACCGGGACGCCTGCCGCGGCAAAATTTTGGCCGCCCTCTTTTTCGAGCCCTCCACCCGCACCCGGCTCAGCTTTGAGTCGGCCATGCTGGGATTGGGGGGCCAGGTGCTGGGCTTCCACGACGCCTCCTCCAGCTCCACCCGGAAAGGGGAGAGCGTGGCGGACACCATCTCCATCGTGAGCGGCTACGCCGACATCATCGCCATGCGCCACCCTAAGGAGGGGGCGCCCCTGGTGGCCTCCCAGCATACCCGTGTGCCCATCATCAACGCCGGGGACGGGGGGCATCACCACCCGACCCAAACCCTCACCGACCTTTTGACCATACGCCGGGAGATGGGCCGTTTTGACGGCTTGACCATCGGGGTGTGCGGCGATCTGAAGTTTGGCCGGACGGTTCACTCCCTCATGGAGGCCATGTCCCGGTACAAGGGGGTTCGGTTCATCCTCATCTCCCCCAAGGAGCTGACGGTGCCCACCGTCATGCTGGAGGAGCTGGACAGGAGAGGGATCCCTTATCTGGAGTGCCAGTCCCTGGAGGAGCATATGGGAGAGCTTGACATCCTCTATATGACCCGCATCCAGCGGGAACGGTTTGCCAGCGAGGAGGAGTACCAGCGGCTGAAGGACAGTTACATCCTTGACCCGGACAAGCTCCGGGGGGCCAGTGGGCGGATGATCGTCATGCACCCCCTGCCCCGTGTGAACGAGATCGACCCCGAGGTGGACGAGGATCCCAGGGCCTGCTATTTCCGTCAGGCATTTTATGGGCGGTATATCCGCATGGCCCTCATCCTGAAGCTGCTGCGGGAGCGGGGGGAGGCGCCCATCGCCCCGGACAAGGGCCATCCCGCCTATCCGGTCAACCAGCTTCCGGGGGCGGTGTGCAAAAATCCCCACTGCATCACCACCACCGAGCAGGGGCTGAAGCAGATCTTCCTGCGGGATCCGGAGAATGGGGAGTGCCGCTGCTTCTACTGCGAGAGCAGGGCCGAATAAGGGAAGAGACAACATCCTCGATAGAAACTTGAGACAAACACAGGGAGCGCCGGGCAAAAAGCTCGGCGCTCCCTGAAATTTTTTCCGAATCGGTCAGGTCTGGATCAGGATCAGTCCCTCTGCATAAAGGCAAGCAGAATCACTGCGGCATCTCCGCGGGTGGCGGACTGGCCGGGGTTCAGCCGGCCCGCGGCGTCGCCTTTCGCCACATTCAGCGCCTGGGCCAGCGCGGCATATCCCAGCAGACTGTCGGGAATATCCGCCTGGTCGGAAAAGTCCGTCCGGTAGATGCCCTGGAGCTGGGCGGCAGTGCCATAGCCGCCGGCGTCCAGCAGGATCTTGATCACGTCGATCCGGGACAAGATCCGGCTGTCATTCCGATCCGCCCGCTGGAGCGCCCCCAGGTTGTAGGCCGTCCGATAAGCCCGGTCGGCGTCGCCGTCGGCCAGATTGTCCGGGTCGATCAGAACTCCCTGGGTGCTGGCCAGCAGGGCCGCCAGATCCAGCTGGGTCAGCTTCTTGTCGGGGGAGAACTTTCCGCCCGCGTAGCCGATGCCGTACTCCGCCAGCTTCTCGGCGGCATTCTTGGCCTGGGAGCCCGCCAAGTCGCTGTACTGCAGGGAGGTGCTTTCCTCGACAGCCTGGGAGACCGGCTGGCCGGTTTTGGCGTCAATGCCGGTCACAGATTTGTCCGACGCGGTGAGCTGCCAGCCCAGTTTCAGGCTGTTCAGAGCACGGTAGCCCATTTCAGCCAGGGGCGCGTAATCCGGGTCGGAGAGATCCAGCTTCTGGGGAACGGCCACATAGCCCTTTGTGATCTGGAAGGTCTTGAAGTAGGCGTTGACCGCCTGCTCCGCCGAAATGATCCCATCCGGGCTGTCAAAGCGCACATCCTCCGTCCAGGACTGGGAATAGGAGGAGACGGAGCCGTCAATGACGTCAATTTCGATGACAAACTGGTCGGTGGGGAGGAAGTATCCGTTTTCTTTCCGGGCGTATTGGAAGCTCCAGACGCCGTAGCGGCCGTTCTCCCGCTGGTTGGCGGGGTCGCCGGTATAGGGGGCGCACAGGGCGAAGCGCTCCTTCTGCTGGGCGGTGAGGAAGGCCTCCGCCGTCTTGCGGGCGGCATCCTCATCTACCTTCTTGGTTTCGGTTTCGTCCCACAGCCTGGAGCTGTAGACCGCAATCAATTCCCCCGTTTTGGCGTTCAGGGTCACCCACCGGTACAGGGTCCTCTCGTCCGCCCGCTTGGCGTAGGAAAGCCGGGCGATGATCACCGGGGCGTCCTTGACCAGTTCTTCCTCCTGGTAGGACACGGAGGCCAGCGTGTAGCTGTCCAAACCCAGCCCGGAAATGGACTTGGCCTTCTGGTCCAGGGCCTCTTTGCTCAGCGTGCCCTTCAGCTTGTCCGCGCCCAGCTGCTCCGCCTGGGTCAGGCCGCCGTTGCTGTCGGTGCCGGCGGCGGGGGAAGGGGCCTCCGCTGCCTCGTCCGCGCTGGTGAGCTTGTCGTCCCTGCCCAATTCCTCATACAGCTTGGTCAGGTCGACCAGCTCCCCGGAGGCATCGTCCACATAGAAATTGTGTATCGAGTTGGGCAGATAGCGCAGGACAGCCGTCTTTCCCCCCTCATCGAGGACATATTCCAGCCGCAGGGACAGCGTATCCCGGAGCAGGGGCTCCGCCGCGCTCTGTTTCATTTGGAAGCTGGCGGCGGGGACTGTGCCGATGTATCCCGTTTCCATGCTGTCCCGGCGGAACTGGACGACAGCGTAATCCGACGCGCGCACCGACAGCGAAAAGCTCAGGGGGGAGGGGCAGCCGTTGAGCAGCAAGGTGCCCCGGAAGTAGTACCGGGTTTGCCGCAGGGAGTTTGTTTTGTCGGCGGCGGCGTCCAGATCCACCGTCTCCGCGGAGCCCAGGACCCGCTTCAAAAACGCGGCTGCCGCCTTTTTCGCCTCGGCCGGGTCGCTCTTGGGCAGGGAAAGCGGGGCGCTGTCCCACGTCTCATCATTGTCGTAGCGGTAATAGCTTAAAATCCTGCCGGATTCAGCGGCCGTGATCTCCAGGGAGCCGTCCTCGCCGCTCCAGCTCAGCCGCCATGTGGGGGCCAGCTCGCCCTCGGTCAGCTGGCCGCCGAACTCCTTGTACCGCTCTGTATCCAGGGCCAGAGTGTTCTTCACCTTTCCGGTGACAGAGGCCAGACGGGCCGCGCTGTCGCTGCTCTCGGCCGCGAATCCGGGAACAGCCATAGAAAACAACAGGATCGGAGCCAGCATCATAGATAGGATACGCTTCTTCATGTTTTCTTCCCCTTTCGCAGAATCCAGGGTGTGAGACCCTGTCTCATTGATTTGCCCCGCTGACAGGAGCCTGCGTTGAACTTGTCAACAGGTCTACTGATAAAGACGCGTTTTAAAGCGGTTGGTCACAGCTTTTCCATTGATTTCCCTCAACGCTCTCTCGCGGCGAGCCGAGAGCTGCCATTCTCTCCATTGAAGTTCAGATTTTGGGGATCGTTCAACACTCATTGGATCATATCCCTCACCCGGCGCAGGCGGGGCAGGGCGTAGTCGAAAAAGGCGGCGTAGGACGCGCAGTAATAATTTTTTCCCAGCTCGCCATCGGCCCACAGCCGATCCCGGCGGCAGCCGTTCCGGCACAGGGCGTACCAGCGGCAGGCGCGGCACTCCTCCGGGACGCGCCGGGACTGCTCCACAAACCCCAGCTTCTCCCGGGCCTGATCCAGCCGCGCCCAGGAGTCGGTCAGTACATTTCCCATTTGATAGTCGTCCAGCCCGTAAAAGTCGCAGGGGTAGACGCTCCCGTCCGCCTCGATAAGGTATTGGTTGGAGCAGCAGCCCCGCATGGAACACTGCTCCGGCGGCTGCCCCGACAGCATCCAAACCAGGTTGTCGAAATAGCGGATGGAATAGTACTCCCCCCGCTCCAGCTCCCGGTACCAGAGGTCGAACAGGGTCTTGAGAAAGTCCCCGTACTGGGCCGGAGTAAGGGAATAGGGATTCCCGCCCCGGGTCTCCTCCAGGGGGTCCAGGCAGGGGATATACTGCTGGAAGCGGAAGCCGCTTTTGCACAGGGTGGAAAACACACTCTGAATGTGCCGGGCCAGATGGCTGGTCACTACGGCAAGCACATTGTACTCCACACCGGCACGATCCAGCAGCTTGGACGCCTTTACCACCTGGTCATAGGTGCCTCGGCCCGCGCCGTCTTTGCGAAAACGGTCATGGCAGGCCCGGTTTCCGTCCAGGGACAGCCCAACCAGGAAGCGCTTCCCGGCGAAGAACCGGCACCACTCCTCGTCCAGCAGTGTGCCGTTGGTCTGGATGGCGTAGTGGATGGAAAGTCCCTTGGGCGCGCGCTCCTCCACCAGGGCGGTGAACCGGCGGTAGAACTCCAGCCCCGCCAGGGTGGGCTCGCCCCCCTGGAACAGGAAGGAGACCGACCCCTCCGCCGCGGACAGCGCCTTGTCCGCCACTGCCTGGGCCACCTCCTCCGACATCATGCCGTAATTGGCGACCTGACGCTTCTGGGCCTCGTCGGCATAGAAGCAGTAGGCGCAGCGCAGGTTGCAGGCGCTGGAGGCCGGCTTCAGTAAAAGACTTAATGGGGGCATGGCGTCCTCCTTTCCGCGGGGTGGACAGGCTCGATGGACCGGCCCACATAGATCTTTGGGGCCAGCACATAGGAATAGTTTTTATCCTCGCAGTCCCGGTTGCGGATCATTTTCATGAGGCGGGAGGCCACCTCCCGCCCGATCTCACGGCCCTGGTGGATGGAGCAGGTGACCCCCTCCTCCTCCCAGTCCTGGCCGGAGTAGTCGAAGCACACCAGGGAGCAGTCCTCCGGCACCCGCCGCCCCTGCTTGTCCAGCGCCTGCCGCACCAGGCGGTAGATCATGTAATTGCAGCACACGATGGCGGTACAGCGGGGCAGTCCCTTCAAAAACCGGTCGATGGATCGGGTGAAGCGGTCGTCGTGGGCCTCATTGGAGATACACCATTTGATGTAATCGTCCTGATACTCCACCCCGTTCTGCCGCAGGGCCTCCACCATGCCCTGGAACTTCTCGATGCTCTGGTAGTTGTCGTAGACAAAGATGCCCGCGATATGCCGGTGGCCGGCCTGGATCAGCGGGCCAATGAGCTCCCGGGCGCACTGGAGGTCGTTGACCACCACCCGGGGATACTTTAAATTCTTGTAGTAGTTGTTGTAAAAGATCACAGGGATGCGCTTTTGATAGATTTTCTGATAGCAGTCCAGATTGGGGTTGAGGAGGCTCGCCTTCACCCCGTCCACGATGAATCCCTGAAATCCCTGGTTGACCACTGACTGGAGACAGCGGCGTTCGTTGGCGAATTTATTGTCCGTCAGGAAGGTGCGCAGATCCACCTGGTCCGGGGGCAGGATGCTGCGGATGCCGTCTATGAGGCTGGAATTGGCGTCGCCGTCCTGACCCTGGAGGATAAGGCCGATCTTGATCCGCCCACCGCTGCCGCCGGGCTCCCAGGACAGGGCCCGCTCCTTGTTGATGTAGGTGCCGCTGCCCTTGACCTTGCGCAGCAGCCCCTCCTGGGTCAGGCAGTCCAGGGCGGCGCGGACGGTCTCCCGGCTCACCGACAGCCGGCGGCTCAGGGCGTTTTCCGAGGGGATGCGGGTGTTGCCGGAGAATTTGTTTTCCTCAATGTAGGCCCGCACCCACGAATACACCATTTCCCATTTTCGATCCCTGCCGTTCATAGGCTCTCTCCTCTGTCTCCGCGCATAGGCGCAAGGGCGGCCATGGCCGCCCTTGCGTAGTTTTTTAATCTGTGATAACGGGCCGGGTCCCCTCCGCCCGCTCGATCCAGTTCAGCAGACGGACGCGCAGATCCGCCTTCACCTGGGCATAGGCGGGGTCGCCCACTACATTCTCCAGCTGCCAGGGATCGCGGCTCAGGTCATAGAGGAAGTCGTCGGCGTAGGTGTCGGAGGCCGCCGCTTCGCCGCCGTTGATGCCGGGGGCATAGACAGAATAGAGCCAGTCCGGCGTGCGGATGCACCGGCCCACCCGGCTCTCCGAAATCTGGGCAAACACCTGGTTGGGTCTATTATCGTCCTTTTTCTCCACCACGTCAAGGAGATTTTCTCCGATCATGGCGTCTCCCACATCCACCCCGGCCAGGGCCAGGATGGTCTTGGGCAGGCTTTCGGTGCTCACCAGCTCCTCCACCGCCACGCCGCCCTGGAAGGGCCCGCCCGCGATGACCAGGGGCACATGGAGGCAGCCGTCGTGGCAGGAGCGCTTGTAATCGTCGTAGCCGTTGAGGTGGTCGTCCCGGTTGCGGGTCAGGAAATGGGAGCCGTGGTCGGAGGCGAAGATGATGACCGTGTCCTCATACAGCCCCTCCTTCTTCAGCCGCTCCACCAGGCGGCCCAGGTTCTCATCCAGGCTGGCGCACTGGCCCAGGTAGTCGGGGTACTCCTCCGCGGCATTGCCGCCCAAAACCTTCAGATCCTCCGGGAGGATGAAGTTTTTGAACCGCTCCTTGGAGCCGTCCGGCCCCTCGTAGTGCTTCCGGTCGTTCTGGTGGTGGGGCTCGATCTGGGAGATGGTCATGAAGAAGGGCTTCTGCCTGTCGTAGGTGTCGAAGAACTCCAGCGCCATGTCATTGATGCGGTCTGCCCGGTAGCCCTTGAAGTCGACGCGGTTGTCGTTCTCGTCAAAGACGAAGCCATCGTAGCCGTGGGAGGTGAATTCCAGCACGTCGGCGGCCCGCCAATAGCCGGTGTACCCGCCCCGCAGCTCCCGGGGGATGGGGGTGACGGTGTGGTCGATGGTGGGGGGCTTTTCCAGCTCGCCGTCGCTGGCCAGGTGCCATTTTCCGATGTAGGCGGTCTCGTAGCCCGCCTCCTCGATATAATTGCCCAGGGTCTTGACGCCAGCCGGGAGCATGATGTTGTTGCGGAAGCACCCCGTCTCGGTGGGGTAGCGCCCTGTCTGGAACAGGGCCCGGCAGGGGCCGCACACGGGCTGAGGGGAGAAGGCGTTGTCAAATTTCACGCCCTCCCCGGCCAGGCGGTCCAGGTTGGGGGTGATGTCCAGGGGCTGGCCGAAGCAGCCGCAGGTGTCCCAGCGCTGCTGGTCGGTGAAGTAGAAAATAATGTTATAGGCCACGGGCTCAGTCCTCCTTTTTGGCGGCTTTGCGCTCCAACACCTTGCCTCTCACGATGGTGCCCACGGCCGCGATGATGAGAATCAGGAAAATGATGCAGTACACGCTGCTGAAGAAGATCTTGGGGCTGCCGTTGGAGATGAGCAGGGCACGGCGGAAGTTGGTCTCCGTCATGCTGCCCAGCACCAGGCCCAGCAGGATGGGCACCGGGGGCAGCTCCAGCTTGCGCAGCACCCAGGCCAGGATGCCGAAGATCAGGGCCACGCCCACATCGAAGTAGTTCTCGTTCACCGAGTAGGCCCCGGCGAAGCAGAAGATGACGATGATGGGGGTCAGAATCTCCTGGGGGATGGACACCACCTTGGCGAACAGGGAGGTGAGGAACTTCCCCTGGAGCAGCATGAACAGGTTGACCAGGATGAGGCCCAGCATGATGGCGTACATGATGTCGCCCTGGGTGGTGAACAGGCTCAGGCCGGGGTTCAGGCCGTTGATCATCAGGGCGGAGAGCATGATGGCCACGGTGCCGTCCCCGGGGATGCCCAGGGTAAGCAGGGGGATGAGGGTGGCGCCGGTGACGGCGTTGTTGGCCGACTCGGCGGCGGCGATGCCCTCCACGGAGCCGTGGCCGAACTCCTCCTTGTGCTTGGACATATTCTTGGCGGTGTTATAGCTGAACCAGGACGCCTCCGACGCGCCGGTGCCCGGGATGATGCCCACCATGACGCCGATGATGGAGGAGATGATGGTGGGACGGATCATGCGCCTGTACTCGTCCTTGGTGATGACGCCGTCATCCTTGATCTTTTCCGCGTCCAGATCCAACCGGCCCGGCTTTTTCTCCGCCTTGGCCATGATCTCCACCAGGGCGAACAGGCCGATGAGGCAGACGGCTAGGTCAAGGCCCAGGTACAGCCGGGTGACGCCAAAGGTGAAGCGGTCGTAGCTGGTCATGGGATCGGCGCCGATGCAGGAGATGAGCAGGCCCAGGCAGGCGGAGATGAGGCCCTTGATCATGCTCTTGCCGGACACGCCGGCGATGATGGTCAGGCCAAAGACGCACACCATGAAGTACTCCGCGGTGCCCAGTTGGGCGGCGACCTTCGCCACCTGGGGGCCCAGGAACAGCAGCGTCAGCGCGGAGAAGATGCCGCCGAAGGTGGAGGCGTACAGGGCGATCTTCAGCGCCGCCTTGGTGCGGCCCTGCTCGGAGAGGGGGTGGCCGTCCAGCATGGTGGCGGCGGCGTGGGGGGTGCCGGGGGTGTTGATGAGGATGGCGGACACGCTGCCGCCGTAGCCTCCCGCGCAGTAGATGCCCAGCAGGAACATCATGCCGGGGATGGCGGTCATGGAATAGGTGACGGGCAGGAACAAAATGACGCACAAAATGACGCTCAGGCCGGGGATGGCGGCGAACACCGAGCCGATGAACACGCCGATGTTGATCCACAGGATGTTTTCCAGCGTGAACAGCAGGCCGGAGGCCGGCAGGATATGCTGTAACATGATCGGTTCCCCCTTCCCTTAAAAGTCCACGCCCAGGACGAACCGGAAGGCCGCCCAGATGCCCACGGCCAGGGCCAGGGTGATGACATAATAGGACGGCTTCCGGCACCGGAAGTAGACCAAAAAGCCCAGGCAGCAGAACACGCCGCCGATCACGAACAGCCCGGTGAGCTTGCTCAGGAAATAGGTGCCCGCCAGGATGGCCAGGATGATGAGGGCCTTCACCTCCACCAGCAAGTTGATGGCCTTCCAGGTGAGGGGCTGCTTGGTGGCCAGCTTATACAGCTCCTTGCCAACGAGCATGACGCAGCACAGCAGCATCACCGCCATCAGCAGGGTGGGGAAGGCCCGGCCGTTGACCACGTCCTTCTCC
>CAZCFU010000021.1:0-13537 GCA_964498005.1 uncultured Oscillospiraceae bacterium
ACGTTCCAGAACTGGAACGCCGATTACGATGACAAATGAAATCAGGAGGCGGGAACATGAGATATAGTCTGTGCGACGGCTGGGAGTTCACCTCCCAGTGGAGCGATGAATTTCTGGCGGGGGAGGGGACGGCCCAGTCCGTCCGCCTGCCCCACACCTGCAGGGAGCTGCCCCTGCACTGCATCGACCCGGAGGACTACCAGATGCTGTGCGGCTACCGGCGGACGCTGGACGTTTCTCCAGAGATGGACGGCAAGCGGCTGTTCCTCCAGCTGGACGGTGCGGCCCACATCGCCACGGTGTATGTCAACGGCGTGGAGGCGGCCACCCACCGGTGCGGGTACACCGCCTTCCGGGTGGAGCTCACCGGGCTGGTAAAGCCGGGCGGCAACCGGCTGTGTGTCAAGCTGGACACCAGCGAGAACCCGGCCATCCCGCCCTTCGGCTTCGTGGTGGACTACCTGACCTACGGCGGACTGTACCGGGAGGCGTGGCTGGATGTGCGGGAGAGCGGGTATATCTCGGACATCTTTGTCACTACCCCCACTCTCACCACGGCGGACGTGAAGGTGGCCACCGACGGCGCGCCTGAGGGGGCCAAGCTGGAGGCGTCCATCCTGGACAGCGCCGGGAACACGGTGTGGACGGGGGAGCCGGGGAGCGCCGGCGTCCCGGAGGCCCAGCCCTGGGATACGGAGCGGCCCACCCTCTACCGCTGCGCCGTGCGCCTTTTGGGGCCGGACGGGGCGGAGTGGGACCGGCAGGAGACCACCTTCGGCTTCCGCACGGCGGAATTCAAGGCGGACGGCTTCTACCTCAACGGGAAAAAGACCTTCCTGCGGGGGCTGAACCGCCACCAGAGCTATCCCTATGTGGGCTACGCCGCCCCGGAATCCCTCCAGCGGGAGGATGCCCGCGTTTTGAAGGAGGAGCTGGGGTGCAACGCCGCGCGCACCAGCCACTATCCCCAGAGCCAGCACTTTATCGACGAGTGCGATAAGCTGGGCCTGCTGGTATTCACCGAGATCCCCGGCTGGCAGCATATCGGTGACGCTGACTGGAAAGACCAGGCCTGCGAAAACACCCGGGAGATGGTGCTGCAATACCGAAACCACCCCTCCATCGTGCTGTGGGGGGTTCGCATCAACGAGAGCCTGGACGACGATGAGTTCTACGCCCGCACCAACGCCATCGCCCACGAGCTGGACCCCAGCCGCCAGACCTCCGGCGTGCGGTATCTGGAGCAGAGCCATCTGCTGGAGGACGTATACGCCTACAACGACTTCTCCCACAACGGGCACACCCCCGGCGTGAAGCCCAAAAAATCGGTCACCCCGGACATGGATAAGGCCATCCTCGTGTCTGAGTGCAACGGACATATGTTCCCCACAAAACCCTATGACACCTGGGCAAGGCGGCAGGAGCACGCCCTGCGCCACATCCGGGTGCAGAACGGGGCGCGGAAGGAGCACGCCGGCTGCTTCGGCTGGTGTATGTTCGACTACCCCACCCACAAGGATTTCGGCTCCGGCGACCGGGTCTGCTACCACGGGGTGCTGGACGCGTTCCGCAATCCCAAGCTGGCCGCAGCCGCCTATGCCAGCCAGGGGGAGGAGGCCCCGGTGCTGGCGGTGGGCTCGTCCATGGATATCGGGGACTACCCGGCGGGGCGGCTGGGGAAGGTGTACGTGTTCTCCAACGCGGACGAGGTAAAGCTGTATAAGAACGACGTTTTCGTCACCAGTCTGCGCCGGTGGAAAGGGTCCGATCTGCCCCATCCCCCCTTTGCGGTGGACGACACCATCGGCGAGCTGCTGGAGAGCCAGGAGGGTTTCCCGCCCGCCAAAGCCAAGCTGCTGCGGGAGTGCCTGCTGGCGGCCAGGGACTGCGGCGGTATCGCGGGGCTGCCCGCCGCGGTCAAGGCGAAAATGCTGTGGTGCATGGCCCGGTACGGCCTGAAATTCCAGGACGGCGTGGACCTCTACGGGAAATACGTGGCCAACTGGGGCGGCTCAGCCACCGCCTGGCGCTTTGACGGACTGAAAAACGGCGAGGTGGTGTCCAGCGTCACCTGCCGCCCCTCCGCTAAGCTGCATTTGGAGGTGAAGGCCAGTCACACCGCCCTGACCGAGGGGGCCAGCTACGATATGGCCGCTGTCCGGGTGCGCATTCTGGACGAGAACGGGAATCCGGCGCCCTACGCCCAGCTCCCGGTCAGCTTTACCCTTACCGGGGACTTGGAGCTGGTGGGCCCCGCTGTGGCCGCTGCCGAGGGCGGTATGTGCGGGACCTATGTGCGCACATTGGGCCGTGGGGGAATCGCGTCCCTCACCGTCCACACGGAGCAGACGGAGGACGTCATACTGGACTTTACCATAGCATGAAAAGGGGGACAGGCCCCGGAGCCTGTCCCATGTGTCTCGCGAATTTGAACGGCGGAGGCGTCCCGGATGATGGTCCGGGACGCCTCCGCCGTGTTCGGTCCGCGCCGGTATGGAGCTTTTCCACCGGCTATTTTTTCTTTTTGGGCGGCGGCTTTTTACTGGGCCTGGGCGATTTGGGCGGTGGGGAGTCCGGTGTTGGCGGCCTGCCGGGTTTACGAGAGCTTGTCGAGGTCGAGGATTTCGGTTTGCGTTCCTCTTCGAATTCGGGCGGAGATATGTGGACCGGAAGCCCGTCGAATCTGAGCTCTTGCCCCCTAAGGGGCTGGACTGTATTGAGCTGTTCATCGACTTTATAGGTGTCGTTGCTGGTATGGTGGCCACGCGCGATCAGCGTGTACTGATCACCCTCCAGCAAGTAGAAAAAAGTGATTTTTAGGAGACCGTCACGTTTGTCTTTCACGCCGGCCCCGCCTTTGGAATGAAGTGTCTGGTGATATACTGGGCAGGGAAAGCTGAGGGCATAAAGTGGGCTCCCAAAAGGGCTGGAATTTGGTTTGGAGGTTTTGGATGCCGGAAGGGAAAGCGCCTGGCGGGCATCGCTGCGTGTCAGGTGCAGGCCGTCTGCGGCCTGGGCTTCAAACTTCGGATCCATTGGGATGCCTAACAGCTCAGTTGGGGGAGGGGGCTTCCTGGGGACTCTCTCCGCCGTGAACTTCTTTATCATTACCTGCATACTGTTCAAGACTTTTGTCCATATCTTGTCGTCTATATATCCTTCCGAGAGCAGCGCGGTCAGCTCTGGGGGATGGCCGTTCTCCTCCGCGTATTTCCTCGCAAAGTACACAAGCGCGTAGGGATCGACGTTCTTTTCGGTCGCATAAAAATACGCCGAGAATCTGTCCCATTCCTGCTGGAAAAACTCGGCTACCTGTCTGCGCTCAGCATCGGTGTACGGCATCAGGTGCTGGTCTCAATGGGCTCAATGACCGAGGCCAGGATGGTGGTCAGCTTGGCCATACCCTCCGCCGGCGGCTGCTGGCAGGCCCTGGCGTAGATCTCATACTTGGCGCTCTTGTCTGTGGTGCGGGTGTGCTCGCTCTGGGCGGTGACCGAGCCGGACAGGCTGGCGGTAAAGCCCCAGGCGCTGTAGCCGAATTCGCTCTTGGCCTCTTCGGTCGTGCTGGTGGAGTCCACCGTCTGATCCCGCACCTCCATGGTGAAGCGGACCGTGGTCTCATCCATGGTAAAGGCGGGCACCGGCACCAGGGACAGCAGGGGGGCCTCCACCTTGACGGGCACAGTTTTGGGCTCGCCGTTGTTGATGACCACGCGGTTCAGGGTGAAGGTGATGGTCTTGGCCTTGCGCACGCCATTGCTGTCGTCCTCGAAGGCCAGCTTGAAGAGGTAGTCGAGGTAGACCTCGCACAGCGCGGCCTGGCCCTTCGCCACCTCTAAAATGGGCTGGCAGACCAGCAGCCCCAGCGGCAGACCGGTAAATTCACGGGCAATGTCACTCATATGTTTTCCTCCTTATGATTGGGTTTACAGAATCTTCTGGACATTCAGATCCAGGCGGGCGATGCCCTCGGCCGGCGGGGCGGCTTTAAAGGTGAACTCCACCTCTCCCGGGCTTTCTGCGCCGTCCTCCCCGCCGGCGGCGGGACACGCCTCCACGAGCAGGACGTTGTCCTCCGCGCGCAGCCGCGTTTTGATCGGCACCCGTACTTTGACGGAATCCAGCCCCATGGCCTGGTGCCGGAGCAGCGCGGCCACAGGCACGTCCACCGATTTCAGCTCCATCCCCTCGCCGGCGGGCAGCTTCAGCCGCCGGGTGAGGGGGACCTCGCAGCTGCCCGATGGATCGCTGACGGTTTCAAAGCACCGGAAGAACGACTCTGCCGCCTCCCGCTCCAGATGCCCCTGCGCCTCCTGGATGGAGCGGCCAAGCTGCTCGACCAGCGTTTCAAACGGAATATACATTTCCAATCCTCCTCTGTTGTCCATTGACTACCCCGCGGTTTGGACCGCGCATACCCGCTCGGAAGGGATGCTGTAGCGGCTCATCAGCGCGGTCAGGTCGGAGCCGACCTCCACGATGGTGTGACCATCCTGACCCTTCAGCGGCGACCAGACGGCATAGCGCCCCAGAACCTGCTCCACGTCCTCCACGGTGACGGCGCGGTCTGCCCCAAGGTCGGTGATAAAGGTTTTCCCGCCCATCAGGCGAGCCCATTCGTCCATGTGTCTCACCTCCTCTTTTGTGGTTGTCCCGAAGCTCGTTTAAAAATATGCTTGTCGACCCAAGCTTATGCCGGGCAGAATAAAAAAACGAGAGAAGAGGGCGGTCAGCCCTCTTCTCTTGCGTCGTTTTATCCGACATACTTTTCCAAAAACCGCTCCACCGTAGACCAGTACAGCTCCGGGTCGGTGCCGGCGGCCCCGCCGTGGGCCGCGCCGGGGACAGACAGCCGCTCCTTCTCGGCGCTGGCGCAGGCGTTGTATACCACGTCCAGCATGGCGTAGGGCACAAAGGTGTCGTCCTCGCCGTGGATGAACAGCATGGGCAGAGTGGCCTTTTTCAGCTGCTTCACCGCCGACGCCTCCTTGAAGCCGAATCCCGCCCGTACCCGGGCCACCAGCGAGGCCGCGTCCAGCACCGGGAAGGTGGGCAGGTGGAACATCTCCTGGAGCTGGCCGGCGAACTCGTCCCAGACGGAGGAGTAACCGCAGTCCTCAATGATACACTTCACGTTGGCGGGCAGCTCCTCCCCGGCAGTCATCATCACTGTGGCCCCGCCCATGGAGATGCCGTACAGCACGATCTCCGCGTCCGGATCCTGTTCCACCAGGGTGTTGACCCAGTCCACGATGTCCAGGCGCTCCAGCCAGCCCATGCCGGCGTACCGGCCCTCGCTAAGCTCGTGGGCCCGGGCGGCGGGGGCCAGGATGTTGAAGCCCATCTCATAGAATCGGGCGGCGGAGCGGCCCATGAACTGGGGGATGCTGCCGTAGCCGTGGCAGGCCACCACATATTTGTGGCTCTCCACAGGCTGGGCCAGGTAAAGGGCGTGGAGCTTCAGCCCGTCATGGCTTTCCAGCCAGCGGTCCTCGCTGTTCTCGTCCAGCCAGGCGCTGTCCCCTGCCAGCTGGTACTGGTTCTCATTGGTGATCATACCGTCAAATTCTGGGTCCAGGGCAAAGCGGAACAGGTAGTTCCCAACGAAGGCCAGCACCCCAAGAACCAGCACCAGCAGGGCAGCCAGGACGATGAGGGCGATTCTGCCCCCGCGGCGTTTTTGAATGGATTTTTCCATGGTCATTCCTCCATCAGAATTTCCCTCACCCGGTTCAGATCCATGGCCTCCAGCGCATGGTCAGCCTGGGGAAGCGGCTCCTTTGGGGAGATGTTGGAGCGGATATAGACGGTGGACAGCCCCACCGCCCGGGCGCCCCGGATATCGCAGGCCCCGTCATTGCCCACCATCACCGCGGTTTCGACCGGGATGGCGTGATCCCGGAGCAGGGCCCGGAAAAACCGGGGATCGGGCTTTTTGCGGCCGTAGTCGGAGGAGAGGTAGATCCCGTCGAACAGGGGGGTGAGCCCCAGCTGATCCAGCTCCCACCGGGTGAAGATGGCCTGGGCGTTGGACAGCAGCCAGACCCCACGGCCCGACGAGCGCAGCGCCCGCAGAAGCTCCGCCGCCCCGTCGTACAGGCGGATGTACCGGGTGGACTGCCGCCGGAACTCCAGCCCCGTCTGGACGGCCAGCTCCAGGCCGGCGTCTATCCCCCGCTCCCGGTACAGGGCCTGAAAGACCCGCTCGATCTGGATTTCCGGGTGGGCCTCATGGGCGTCCCCATCCGGGGACGCGCCGCCCTCCAGCTCGCCCACCAGGCGCAGGTAGGCCGCTTGCAGCTCCTCCGGCCACCAGGGGGCGCCATAGCGGCGGTAATAGTCCGCCATATAGGCCCACAGCTGGGGGGAGTTCTCCTCTGTGTGGATGTCTACCAGGGTGCCGTACAGGTCAAAAACGCAGTTTTGGTATTTCATCGAATCCCATCCCCGTGGCGCAGTACCTTGATCTCCCGGTAGGGCCTGTCATAGCCGGCGTGGACGATTTCGGTGTCCACGCCGCCGTCCTCCCGGACGGTGAAGCGGTACTGGTGGTATCTGCCCTCCCGGTAGCCGAAGCTCTCGCCGTCGTCCAGGTAGTGGTCGTATGTGCCCTGGCCGGGGAACACGTCCAGCAGCAGCGTGTCCGCCTTTGCCTCGCCCACATAGGACTGGGGCGGGGCCATGGGGATGACGCTGCCCGCCTTCACATAGATGGGGCACACATCCAGCGGGGCTTCCCGGACAAAGCACACCGGGCCGGTCAGCTTTTCCCCCGTCCAGTAGTCGTACCAGTCCCCCTGGGGGAGGTAGACCATGCGCCGCCGGGCGCCCTGCTGGACCACCGGGGCCACCAGCACCCGCTCCCCAACCAGGAATTGGTCGTTGCAGGTGCGGGCGGTCTCGTCGTCCGGGTAGTGGAACACCAGGGGGCGGAGGATGGGCGCCCCGGCGCGCTCCTCCGCATAGAACAGGTCGTAGAGATAGGGCAGCCACTGGTAGCGCAGCTTGACATACTTGCGGTAGACGTCCAGCACCTCAGGCCCGAACTGCCAGGGCTCCTGGGGCCGGGTGCCCAGGGCGGCATGGTTGCGGAACAGCGGGGAGAAGCAGGCGGTCTGCACCCAGCGCGCCAGCAGCTCCGGCGTGGTGTCCGAGCCGAAGCCGCCCAGGTCGGTGCCGGCGAAGGGGAGCCCGGACAGGCCCAGATTGCACAGCTGGGGGATGGCCATTTGGAGGTGGGCCCAGAGGCTGTGGTTGTCCCCCGTCCAGACGGTGGAATACTTCTGAGATCCGGCGTAGCAGGCCCGGGTGATGACAAAGGGCCGCCGCCCGTCCGCCGCCTTCAGCCCCTCGTAGGCGGCCTGGGCCATGAAGTGGCCATAGACGTTGTGCAGTTCGGCGTGGGTGGCCTTGCGCTCCCCGTCGGAGAACACCACATCGTCGGGGAGGGGGCCTTTGAAGCTGGCGGGCTCGTTCATGTCGTTCCAGATGCCCCGCACGCCCAGATCGACCAGGAACTTCTCGTGATCCCCCCACCATTTCCGCACGGCGGGATTGCCGAAGTCGGGATAGGCGGCGTCGCCGGGCCAGACGGCGTTGATATAGACCTCCCCCTCAGGGGTCTTGGCGAAGAAGCCCTTTTCCACCCCCTCGTCATAGATGGGGTAACCGGTCTCCTGCTTCACGCCGGGGTCGTTGATGACCACCGGCTTGAAGCCCCGGGCCGCCAGGGAGGACAGAAAGCCCTTGGGGTCGCCGTGGTAGTGCTCCTGGTTCCAGGTGAAGACCTTGTAGTCCTGCATATAGTCGATGTCGAAGTGGATGGAGTCGCAGGGGATGTCGTTGTCCCGCATCCCGTCCGCGATGGCCTGGACGTCCTCCTGGGTCATGTAGCCCCACCGGGACTGGTGGTAGCCCAGCGTCCACTTCTGGGGCAGGGGATAGGTGCCGGTGAGATAGGTATACCGCTCCAGCACCTGGGGCAGGCCGTCCCCGGCGATGTAGTAGTAGTCCAGATTGCCGCCGGCGGCCCCGAACCAGTAGTAGTCCTCCGACTCCTGGCCCATGTTGAACCAGGAGCGGAAGGTGTTGTCCATAAAAATTCCGTAGGTGTGGTCGTCCGTCAGGGACATGAGGAAGGGGATGGACTTGTACAGCGCCTTGAAGCTGTCCACATGGGGGTCGGGGATGTCGGAGTTCCACATCTCGTAGTCGTAGCCCCGCTTGTCCAGGAAGCCGGTTTTCTCCCCCAGGCCGTAGAAGTGCTGGCCGCTGACCAGCTTTTTCACCACCTCAAAGGCGCGGGCAGGCTCCTGGAGCCGCGCACCGTGGCCCTCGGCGATGAGCAGCTTGGCCCGCTCCGGGGTGATCCGCTCCAGGGGGCGGCGCTGTCCCCGGTGATCCATGCACACCTCATTGCCGTCCCCGTCAAAGAAGTCCACAGTAAACCCGTCGCCCACCCGGACGCGCACCTCGTCCGTTTTCAGCCATAGGCCGTCCTCCCGGCGCTGGGCCGTGAAGGGGACGGGCCGGGTCTTGTCCCCCTCAATGGCCTTGGAGCGGTGGTCGGGGGAGGCCAGCGGGACGAATACGTTGACGATGCCGGGGGCCACCAGCTCCACGCGGGCCTCCCCGCCCTCAAATTGCAGCCGCGCCGTCTGGCCGGACAGGACGTAGCTTTTCAGCGTTCCAAATTCCATGTGTATTCTCCTTTCAAAGCTGAGGCGTCCGCCCCTCTAACGCGTCGTACACCCGCAGAAGCTCACCCACGCTCCACGCCTGGGCAAAACAGCCCTTGGAGGCGGTGGGGTTGGCCCCGTCATAGATTTCGGGAAGCTGGCCCGCGCAGCCCTCCCGGAGGGCGCTTTGAAGCGCCTCCAGCTGCCGCCGGACGGTATCCTTGGCCTGTTGGGAATAGCCGTTCACCTTTAAGTAGGCCAGGTAGTATCCACCCAGCGGGAACGCCCACACGGTGCCCTGGTGATAGGCCAGGTCTCGCTCCAGACGGTCCCCGCCGTAGAAGGGCTTGAATTCCGGGTCGGCGGGATCCAGCGTACGCAGGCCGTAGGGAGTATACAGCTTCTCAAACACGGTGTCAACCACCTGTTTTTCCTGCTCCGGCGGGAGGATGGAGAAGGGGAGGGACACCGCCCAGATCTGGTTGCAGCGTATCTGGCTGTCGGCCTTCGTGCCGGACAGCACGTCCCGCAGGCAGCCCAGCTCGGGGCTCCAGAACTTCTCCCGGAAGCTGGCCCGGGCGCGCTCCGCCATGGCGGCGTACCGGGAGCCGTCCCCACGGCCCAGCAGGCGCTGGAACCGCTCCATGATCCGAAGAGCATTGTACCAGTAGGCATTGATCTCCACCGGCTTGCCGTGGCGGGGGGTGGGCAGGATGCCGTCCACGTTCACGTCCATCCAGGTCACCTGATCGTATCCGCTGCCGGCGGAGATGAGGCCGTTGTCGTCCATGCGGATGGCGAAATCCGTCCCCTTTTCGTACCAGTCGATGATGTCCGCCATGGCGTCATAGGCACGCTGGGCGAATTCCCGGTCGCCGGTGCGGCCGCAGTAGTCGTAGACCGACAGGATGAACAGCAGCGCTGCGTCCACCGTGTTATAGCGGGGGGCGTCCCCTCCCTCGGGGAACAGGTTGGGCATGAGGCCCCGATGGCAGTAGGCCAGGAAGGTCTCCAGGATGCTGCGGGCGTCGTCATACTGTCGGGTGGCCAGGCAGCAGCCGCCCAGGGCGATCATGGTGTCCCGCCCCCAGTCCTCAAAGAAGGGGAAGCCCGCCAGGATGGTCTGCTTGCCGGTGGAGGCGCGGTAGGAGATGAACTGGTGGGCGGCCAGAGCCAGGGCCTGGGCCGTCTCGTCCGCAAAGCCCGCCTGCTCCTCCAGTCCACGGCGCTCCCGCTCCACCCGGTCAAAGACCTCCGCCGCCGTGGGCAGCGTCTGATCGAGGCCGTACACCGCCTCTAGCGTGCCGTGCCCGCCGGGGGCAACGGTGAGGGAGAGACAGTGATTGACGGCGGCCCACCCGGCGGCGGGCTTGCCGTCCATGGCGTCATAGGCGTAGTAAAACGGCCCCCGCGGCTCCTGCTCCAGCGGCTCCACCTGGCCGGTGGTCTGGAAGTACAGCGACCGCCCAGCCGAGCGCATGCGGTTCCCCTCCAGGGTGAACCGCTGGCCAGGGGCCAGCGCCTCCCCTTTGGGTACGAAGCGCAGATGGGGGGTCACCCGGAGGGTGGCCGTCTCCCGTCCGCGGTTCCAGACCTCATAGACGATGGCCACGGTATTCTCTCCCGGGGCCAGGGCCAGGGACTTGACCACCTCCACGCCGTCCGCCAGCCAGCTCCACTGGGGATAGTCCCGGAAGGCAAAGCCGGACAGGAAGCGCCAGCCGTCCTCCCGGAGGTTATGATCCTCAAAATCCTGGCTGGACAGGACGCGGGAGCTGTCCCCATGAACCAACACCTCTTCCAGCCGCTGGATCATCTGCACCCGGCGGTTGGGGGAATGCTCACAGGCCATCAGCACCCCATGCTCGATTCGGGCGCAGGAGCCGATGGCGGTGAGGGAGGAAAAGCCGCCCAGGCCGTTGGTCATGAGATAGCAGGTCTCCTCCCCCCGCTCAAAGGTATTCCAATCCTGCTTTCCGTATATGAACTTCATGAAAATCCCTCTTTCCCTGAGAAAAGGGCCGACCCGACCCGTAAGATGGGTCGGATCGGCCCTTTGTTCCGATCATATTTCAGCCGCTCTTCCGCAGGAGCAGCATCCCGCTGTGGGCGGGGACGGGCACCGTCTGGCCGGACACGGCCGTGTGCTGGTCGGCGCACTGTCCGTCCGCCCGGATGATCCAGCCGCCCTCGGGCAGCGGGACGGAAAACGCGTCGTCCGAGGCGTTGTAGACCACTATCAGCCGCTCCCCCTCGGGCCCGCCGCCCTCCACCTGGAAGGACACGACCCCGGGACCGTGGACGGTCTGCTCCGCCACCCTGTCCGCCGCGTCGGCTGATTTGGCGCACAGCCCGGGCAGGGACTTGCGCAGGCGGATGAGCTGCCGGTAGTAGTCCGTCAGGGCGTTGAACCGCTCGGCCCGCTCCCAGCAGAGCATATTGAGCTCCGGGGGGGAGCGGTAGCTGTTTCCGTCGCCCAGCTTGGTGCGGCCGAATTCCTCCCCGGCCTGCATGAACAGGCGGCCCAGACAGGTGAAGTAGATGAAAGCGGCCAGCTTGTTGCGCTCCAGAATGTCCGCCCGGAGCTTGTGGAAATCAGCCGGTTCCAGTTTGCCCGGTTTTTCCGGCAGACACATGACCAGCTTATCCCACAACGTGAAGTTGTCGTGGGCGGAGATGTAGTTGATCACCTGGGCGCGGCTTCTGGGCCGGAACTCCGGGCTTCCCTCATGCCAGCCGGCGGCGGCGTGGAGGATGATTTGCTCAAAGCCCTCCCCGCCGTTGACGAAGCCGGGAACCGTTTCCTTAAAGGAGTCGCCCTTGACAGCGTCCCGGGTCAGGTCGCAGAACGCACCCACAGCGGGATCCAGCAGCCCCATGTAGTCTTTCAGCGCGGGGTGGGTGCCCGGTTCCATGGGGGAGTCCGCCGCCCGCCAGGGCTCGCCGTACACCAGCTTTTCCCCGGGGCCGAAGGCGGCGTCCAGCTCCCGCTGGATGCGGTTCATCAGCTCCACCGTCAAAAGGCCCATCAGGTCGAAGCGGAAGCCGTCAATATGATATTCCCTCGCCCAGTACAGCACGGAGTGGACGATATAGTTGTCCACCATGGCCCGGCCCGCCGCGATGTCATTGCCGCAGGCGGAGCCGTCGGACAGCGAGCCGTCCTCATTCCGGCGGTAGTAGTACCCGGGCGCGGCGCGCTCCAGCCAGGAATCGTGGCGGTAGGTGTGGTTGTACACCACGTCCATCACCACCCGCAGTCCGCTCCGGTGGAGGGCCCGGATCATCTCCTTGCACTCCCGGACGCGGGCCGCGCCGTCTGAGGGGTTGGTGGAATAGCTGCCCTCGGGCACGTTGTAGTTCACCGGGTCGTAGCCCCAGTTGAACTGGGTATCGTCCCCGGCCTCGTCCACCGAGCCAAAATCGAAGATGGGCATCAGTTGGACGTGGGTGACGCCCAAGGAGCGTAGATGCTCCATGCAGCGGGGGGGCCGTCCGTCCGCTGTGAGGGTGGAAAACGCCTTATACTTTCCTCGGTACTCGGGAAGTACTTCGCTGTCCGGGTCGTAGGAGAAGTCCTTGACGTGCAGCTCATAAATGATCTGCTCCGGCTGGGCAGGGGGCGGGGCGTCCTGGGCCCAGCCCTCCGGGTCGGTGCGGGACAGATTCAACGCCATGCTGCGCGCGCCGTTGCGGCCGCAGGCCACGGCATAGGGGTCGGCGGTGCGGGCGGGGCGTCCGTCCACCCACACGGTGTAATCATAGAAGATCCCGTGGAGGTCTTCCTCCACCGCCAGCGACCAGACGCCCCGGTCGCCTCGGCTCAGCGGATGGGTTTCATAGGCGTCGGAGGCGTCGTCCCGGTACAGGGACAGCTCTACCCGCTCCGCCTCCGGGCTCCACAGCTTGAATACGGTGCGTCCCCCGGCGCGGACGGCGCCCAGATCCGCCTCGTCATACCGGTATTTCGCGTCGAATCGCGCGTCATATGTTGTTCGTTTGATTGATTCCACAGTTGATCTCCAATATCGGTCGTCAGGTTGTCAGGGCATATAAAGAGGGCATGGCCCGCGCCTCTTCATAGTTCAAAGGGGAACCGCGAACCATGCCCTGTGGGTTTTGCGAGCTAAGAGCAAAAATCGTCGAGAGGATCTGTCCGGCCTTGTGATATGTTATGCGTAAGGTCTGGACGTTATCCTTTCACGGCGCCGGACACGCCCTCCACGTAGTACTTCTGCGTCATGGTGAACAGAATGGCGATGGGGATGGAGATCAGGACGCAGCCCGCGTAGAACTGGGTGTAGTAGGTCTCGATATACTCCTTTTGCAGCATGGTCCACAGACCGATGGCGATGGTGTAGAACTGGGTGTCGCTGCCCATGATGACCTTGGCGAAGATGTAGTCCACCCAGGGGCCCATGAAGGCGGTCAGCAGGGTGTAGGTGATGATGGGCTTGGACAGGGGCAGGGTGATGTGGATCAGGGTCTGCCACTTGGTGGCGCCGTCGATATAGGCGGCCTCGTCAATGGCCTTGGGGATGGTGTCCAGGAAGCCCTTGGCGATGTAGAAGCCCAGTCCCGCGCCGCCGGAGTATACCAGCACCAGGGCGAACTGCTTGAGCAAGCCGGTCTCCAGGAAGCCCAGGCCCTTGAGGATGTAGTACACGGCGATCATGGACATGAAGCCGGGGAACATACCCAGGATCATGGCCAGGTTCATGAAGGGCTTGCGCATACGGAAGCGCAGGCGGCTCATGCAGTAGGCCACGCAGATGGTGAAGAAAGCGGCGATGATGGTGCTGACGATGGCGATGATCAGCGTGTTCAGGAACCAGCGCTTGAAGTCGATCATGCTGTTG
>CAZCFU010000022.1:0-12885 GCA_964498005.1 uncultured Oscillospiraceae bacterium
GCGCACGTCCTCGTCCTCCACGTAGATTTTGACGGGGTTGAGGCCCTCGGGGTAGTAGGCCCCCACCGGGCAGCAGATGACGGCGAACAGGTAGCTGTGGGAGGCGTGGACGCCCAGGCCGTTGTCGGTGGCGATGATGAAGGGGCGGATATACAGGGAGGTGCCAACCTTGCTGGGCACCCAAGCCTGATCGATGCCCACCACGGCCTTGACGGCCTGGACGAAGTCGTCCTCGGGGATCTCGGGGATGCACATACGGCGGCAGGAGGAGTTCATCCGCTTGGCGTTCTCATAGGGCCGGAAGAGCTGCACCTTTCCGTCGGGGGCGCGATAGGCCTTCATGCCCTCGAAGATCTCCTGGGCGTAGTGGAACACCATGCAGGACAGCTCGAAGGGCAGGGGGCCGTAGGGGACGACCCGGGGGTCATGCCAGCCCTGGCCGGCGTCGTAGTTCATCAGGAACATATGGTCGGTGAAGGTCCGGCCGAACACCAGGGTATCGGGGTCGGGCTGGGGCTTCAAGGTTTCAGCGCGGGTGATTTTGATATCCAGCATAAGGATCGGCTCCTTTTTCGATGTAAAGTAATGATATTATATCAGCGTTACGGCCTGTATGCAATGGTGAATTCGCTGAAAAGCCCTGCCGGAAGACAGATTTGATATACGGCACTTCCGGGCCGCGCCGCGGGTGTAGAACAAAAAAGAGAGACCGCCAAAGGCGGTCTCTCTTTTTTGGAGCGAGTGACGAGGCTCGAACTCGCTACCTCCACCTTGGCAAGGTGGCGCTCTACCAGATGAGCTACACTCGCAGGAACAAAAATAATCTTAGCAGGATTGGAGCCGATTGTCAAGGGGGAATCAAAAATTTTTCCGTGAAATCGCGATGCCTGTCCTTTTTCACAAAAAAGCAGAAATGATATCCGAAATTTCTACATATTTTCCATCACGTTCTGATTCCAAAGTTTTAATACAGCACTTGACCAAAGTGCAAAGAGTGGTGTATAATTCTATATCATGTTTTTTGATCGGAAGCATGATACAGACCCGGCGAACACATGGGGAAACCCACTGTTCCAAAATCAAAATAGGAGGATAAGCAAATGAAAAACGCAAAAAAGCTGCTGGCGATGCTGCTTGCGCTGGTGATGTGCGTTGGTTTGCTGGCCAGCTGCGGCACCCCCGCCGCTGACAACAGCACCCCGCCCGCCGAGAACAACAGCACTGCCCCCGAAAATTCCACTGCCCCCGACGTGACCTTTGAGAACAAGGTCATCCTGGGCAACTCCACCGAACTGAGCGGTGACTTCCGCAACCCCGGCTGGGGTGGCAGCTCCGCCGGCGCGGCTGACCAGGCCATCTGGTTCCTGACCAACAACGACTACGCCACCATGGCAAGCGACCAGGGCGGCGCCTACCAGTGGAGTGAGATCGTGGTGAAGAGCCACGAGGAGACCGAGAACGATGACCTCACCACGACTTATACCATCACCATCAACGACGACCTGAAGTTCAGCGACGGCAGCCCCATCACCATCAAGAACTACCTGGCCTCCATCATGGCCTTCTCTTCCCCCGTGGCCACCGCCGCCAACTACCAGGGCGTGGGCAGCCAGTCCGTGGTGGGCTTTGACGATTACAAAGCCTACACCGGCCCCGATTCCGAGGAGGGCACCAAGGAGTTCGCCGGCGTGCGTATGCTGGACGACTACACCTGCAGCATCACCGTCAGCGCCGACTACTATGGCTGGTACTTCGCCTACACCAACGGCGCCCTGAACTGCAACCCCCTGGGCCTGTTCCTGGGCGACGGCGTTGACATCGTGGACGACGGCAACGGCTGCTACCTGACCGACAACTTCTATGAGAAGGACGGCGAGGACTACGTCAAGGCCGCCGAGATGGCTGCCAACCGCTACGACATCTCCAAGTACCCCTACTGCGGCGCTTACGTGGTGGAGAGCTACGACGAGGGCACCAAGGAAGCCACCCTGAAGATCAACCCCGAGTTCAAGGGCAACTTCGAGGGCCAGCTCCCCTCCGTTGAGACCATCGTGTACACCAAGGTCATCACCGAGACCCAGCTGGATCAGCTGACCACCGGCGCCATCGACGTGCTGTCCGGCATCACCGGCGGCGACGCCACCAAGGAAGCGCTGACCGTTGTGGACGACGTCAACTTCAGCGAGGTCCACTATCAGCGCGCCGGCTACGGCAAGATCCAGTTTGACTGCGACTTCGGCCCCACCATGTTCCAGGAGGTCCGTCAGGCCGTGGCCTACCTGCTCAACCGCGTTGAGTTCTGCCAGCAGTTCACCGGCGGCTACGGCGTGGTCGTTGACGGCCCCTACAGCCCCGACTTCACCATGTGGAAGGCCGTGCAGGACGAGATCGACCTGATCGACTACTCCTACTCCCCCGACACCGCTGTCAAGGTTCTCGAGGACGGCGGCTGGATTTACAACTCCAAGGGCGAGCCCTTTGAGGCCGGCGCTTCCGGCGTGGACGCCGTCCGCTACAAGAAGCTCACCGCCGAGGAGGCCAACGCCGAGACCGGCGACGGCACCAAGGACGTGAATAAGAACTATGAGTCCGTGGCCAACACCGACGGCGTGACCTACAAGACCGTGGAGATCAACGGCGAGTACTATATGCCCCTGGTCATCAACTGGTTCGGCACCGCGGACAACACCGTCACCGATATGCTGACCACCAACCTGGCCAACAGCTCCGACGTGGCCGCGGCCGGCATGGTCATCCGTCCCACCCAGGGCGGCTTCGAAGTCCTCCAGGGCAACATCTACCGCGACGCCAGCTACGGCTATGAGGGCACCCCGCTCTACGGTATGTACAACCTGGCCACCGGCTGGAACAGCGCCGTCTATGACTACTCCGACAACTGGTCTCTGGATCCCGCCAAGTTTGGCTGGTCCACCAACAAGGTGTACGATGAGTACGACAAGGCCTTCCCCTATAACCTGTCCGATCCCAACAAGCTGACCTATGAGGAGGCCATGGAGGCTTCCGGCGGCAAGCTGGGTATGGACTACCTGTCCATGGCCATGGTGTACAACGCCAGGACCGAGGACGAGTACAACCACTGGTGGATGGGCTACATTGAGCGCTTCAACCAGCTCATGCCCGACATCCCCCTGTACTCCAACTACTACTATGACGTGTACAACGCCAAGATCGAGAACTTCCAGACCTCCCCGTTCTTCGGCGATCACCGCGCCATTCTGTACGCGAACGTCAAGGGCTACTAAGCTGCCAACGAATTGCTTAGCAGGAAATAAGTAAGACTTTGGGCGGGGCAGCCAAACGATGAAAGGTTCGGCTGCCCCGTTCCTTATTTCCTACGCCACGGCAGGAAGGGAAGTGCGATATGAGTAAATATATAATAAAGCGTCTGGCTTATATGCTGGCGGTCCTGATCATCCTCTCCTTTTTGATGTTCCTCGTCTACTCCATCATCCCGTTTGACCGGGCCGTGGCGGAGGCGGACTCTTACAGGCAGGGACTGAAGAACAACCCCAACAAGGCGGAGTTGTACGAGGAGAGGCTGACGCAGCTGCGCCGGGAGCTGGGCACCGACCAGAACGTTGTTGTCCGCTATCTGGGCTGGATCGGCCTGGGGCCGATCAACGGCAAATACAACGGCATCCTCCAGGGCAACCTGGGCTGGAGCTACAAGTATGGGCGCGCCGCCAGCGAGGTGCTGATCACGCCCATGAAGAACACGGTTTTCATCAATATCTTCGCCACGATTGTCGGCCTGGGCATTACGATACCATTGGGTATCTTCTGCGCCGTGCGCCGGGGCAGTAAGCGGGATACGGCTGTGCAGGTGTTCACCATCATAGGCTACAGCATTCCCGTATTCATAACATCCATCGTCTTTATCTGGATATTCGCGATCAATCTGGGCTGGTTCCCGGTATCGGGCATGAAAACGCCCGGATCCAACTTCACGGGGCTGGAGGAGCTGAAAGACAGGCTCTACTATATGTGCCTGCCCCTCATTGTCATGACCTTCACCTCACTGGGCGGCATGACGCGCTATGTGCGCGCCGCCATGTCCGAGGCGCTGAGCCTGGACTGCATCCGCACCGCCCGGGCCAAGGGCCTGCGGGAGCGGGTGGTCATTTACAGCCATGCCTTCCGAAACGCGCTGATCCCCATCATCACGCTGGTGATCGGCTGGTTCACCGGCATTTTCGGCGGTTCTATCGTTGTTGAGAATATTTTCGGCCTGAACGGTGTGGGCCGCATCTACATTAATAGCCTGAACGATAAGGACTTTGAGGTAGTGCTGCTTTTGCAGATGTTCTACGTGATTATCGGCCTGGTGGGCAACCTGGTGGTTGACCTGGCCTACGGCTTTGCCGACCCGCGGGTCCGCGTCAACAAGTAAGGGGGGACGGGATATGAGCAAAGAGAAGAAAACAGGCCCGTTCGCCTGGTTGTCCCGCGGCGTCATGGGCGGCAGCAAGGCCGTGAAGGACGACCGGTATGACAGCCCTTCCAAGCAGGCGGTCAAGCGCTTTTTCCGCAAACCCCTGGCCACCGGCGCGGTCATCGTACTGATCAGTATGTTCCTGTTTGTGTTTATCGGCTCCGCCATCGCCCCTGTGGATCTGACGGAGACGGGCAGCGAGCCGATGCACGCCAACGTCCCGCCCACGAACAGCCTGATGAAGCTGTCCGAAGGGCTGAAGGAGGGCGCGGTGGATATTTCCTCCCGCGGCACCTTCACCATCGGCGTGGATGAGGACGGACAGGTGTATATGTGGGGTTATTACTTCAATACCTCCGGCAACCCGGCCAAGGACGTGATGGTTATTCCGGAGGAGGTCAAAAACTCCAAGATCCTCCATGTGGCCGCCGGCTCCGACCACTGCGTGGCTATCAGTGAGGACGGGCACGTCTACTGCTGGGGCGAGAACGACAACGGCCAGTACGGCCATGACGGCTCCATGATCATGTCCGCCCGCAAGCAGCCAGATGAGCTGATGGGCGACAACACCATCGACGCCTACGCCGTGCGCCAGCTGATCTGCGGCAACCAGGTGACCGCCATCCTCATGGAGGACGGGACGGTTTATGCCTGGGGCAACGACGGCCTGGCCGCCACCAACCTGTCCTCGGTCATCAAGCACGGCAAGCAGGAGGGCAAGCTGGAGAAGATTGTCTTTACCAACGACGGCATTTACGGCATTGACGAGCACGGCGACTTCGTTTACGGCAAGAGCGCGAAGTATAACGTGATCAGCGTGCCGGATGAAAACGGCAAAAACGTCACCGCCGACCTGATTGAGTACATTGGTGAACGGGACGTGGTAGATATCGCCGCCACGGGCAATGCCCTGGCTCTGGTGCTGGATGACGGTGAAATCGTCGTCTCCGGCATGAAGGATCCCCTGCCCACTCTGCAAGAGGGGGAGGAGGCCATCGCGGTTTCCGGCGGCACCCGCCACTTTGCCATGCTGACCGATCAGGGCCGGGTATATGCCTGGGGGCAGAATTACCGCGGCCAGTGCGACGTGCCCGCGGAACTGCAGAAAGCAGGCACGGTGGACACCGTGATCGCCAGCGGTTTCCAGAACTATGCCTTTAAGGACGGGGAGTATGTGGGCGCCTGGGGCCTGAAGGGTTACCTGATGGGCACCGATGATATGGGCCGCGACGTGTTCAACCGCATTATGAACGGCGGCAAGATGACCATGACCATCGGCGCGGTGGCCGTCATTATTTCCACCGTCATCGGCGTCATCGTGGGGTGTATCTCCGGCTACTTTGGCGGCCTGGTGGATATGCTGCTCATGCGCCTGTGCGAGATCGTGGGCGCCATCCCCTTCCTGCCCTTTGCTCTGTGCCTGTCGGCCATCTTCCAGTCCACCGATCTCAAGGAAAATACGCGCATTATGATTATCATGGTGATCCTGGGCGTATTGACCTGGACGGGTCTGGCCCGGCTGGTCCGCGGCCAGATCCTGGCCGAACGCGAGAAGGAATTCGTCACCGCCGCCCGTTCCATGGGCGTAAAGGAGGGGCGTATCGCCTTCCGGCACATCCTGCCCAATATCGTCTCTGTCATCCTGGTGACGGTGACGCTGGACTTCGCCTCGTGTATGCTGACGGAATCCAGCCTGTCCTACCTGGGCTTCGGCGTGATGCTGCCCCGGCCCACCTGGGGCAATATGCTCAACGGCTGCCTGAACGCGATCGTCATTAAGAACTACTGGTGGCGGTGGGTGTTCCCGGCCCTGTTCCTGTCCATTGCCGTCATCTGCATCAACATCATTGGCGACACCCTGCGCGACGTACTCGACCCGAAATCGGAGGTGGAGAGATAATGGCTGATATGCTGCTTGAGGTCAAGAACCTCCACACCTATTTTAAAACCAGAAACGGCACCGTCAAGGCGGTGAACGATGTGTCCTACAGCCTGGAGTCCGGCAAGACCATCGGTATCGTGGGCGAGTCCGGCTCCGGTAAGTCCGTATCCGCCATGAGCATTCTGCGCCTGCTGGATGCCAACGGCTATATCGCCTCCGGCGAGATCTTCTTCGAGGGCAAGGATCTGACCAAGCTGTCCATGGACGATATGTATCACATCCGCGGCAACGCTATCTCGGTCATCTTCCAGGAGCCCATGACCAGCCTTAATCCGGTGTTCACCGTGAAGCGCCAGCTGTCCGAGCCCTTTATCATCCACCAGGGCATGAACAAGAAAGAGGCGGCGAAAAGGAGCCTGGAGATGCTGGAGGCCGTCCAGATCCCCAACCCAGAGGCAGTGCTCAAGCAGTACCCTCACCAGTTGTCCGGCGGAATGCGCCAGAGGGTCATGATCGCTATGGCCTTGGCGTGCCGGCCCAAGATCCTCATTGCCGACGAGCCCACCACCGCCCTGGACGTGACCATCCAGGCGCAGGTTCTCCGGCTGATGAACGAGCTGCAGAAGGAAAACGGCACCTCCATCATTTTCATCACCCACGACCTGGGCGTGATCAATGAGATGGCCGACGACGTGGCTGTTATGTACTGCGGTCAGGTGGTGGAAAAAGCCAGCGCCCGCGTTATCTTTGCCGACTGCAAGATGAGCCATCCCTATACCGAGGGCCTGATGTTCTCCATCCCCCGGCTGGACGCCATTCACACCAAGATCGAACCGATCCCCGGCGCGGTACCCCACCCCCTGGAGCTGCCCAAGGGCTGCAAATTCGCCCCGCGCTGCAAGTATTGTACGCAGAAGTGCATAGAGGAGGAGCCCAGCCTGGTGGACACCGGGGACGGCCAGCTCATCCGCTGTTTCTATCCCGAGAAGGAGGTGAGGCGCAGTGCAGAGCACCAGAAAATTACTGTCAATCACTAACCTGAAGAAGTATTTCCCGGTGGCCAAATCCAAAATGTTCCAAAAGGAGCAGCTTTATGTCCGGGCCAACGAGGACATCTCCATCGATATCTACGAGGGCGAGACGGTAGGCGTGGTGGGCGAGAGCGGCTGCGGCAAGTCCACCTTGGGGCGTGTCCTGCTCCAGCTCTACCCCCAGACCGCCGGCACCACCATGTATTACGGCGCCACACTGGACTCCATTACCCCCAAATATGTGATCGACACCCTGCGCCATTTGGACAGCTATAAGGCCAAGCTGAGCAAGGCCAGCGCGAAGGCCGCGGAGCTGGACAAAAAGGTGGAGGAGGTGGGCGAAGAGAACGCCGACTTCTACCTCCTGCAGGAGCGCAATCTGGCCCGCTGTGAGGAGCAGACCTGCCTGAACCACATTGTCACCATTCTGGGCGGCTTCTTTGCCAAGGACGAGGGCGGCAAGGGCCGGGAGCTGATGGAGAAGGTCTACAATGAGAACGTACAGCGCAATAAGCTGCTGGAAAAACGGGTTGACCTGAATGCGGAGTACGAGCTGTGCACGGAAAGCGGCGACGCACAGAAGGTCAGCGGCCTGAAAGCCAAGCTGGACGAGCTGGACGCCCAAATTGCCGCCTATGACAAGAGCGCCGCCGCCTGCCAGAAGGAGCTGGACGGGCTGCGGGCCCGGAACGCCAATGACCCGGAGTTTGCCAAGTACGAGGCCATGCGGGATACCGGCATTGACCTGGCCCGGCTGCAATACGGCGAGATGCGCCTGCTGCGCAAGGATCTGCAGATCATCTTCCAGGATCCCTATTCCAGCCTGAACCCCCGCATGACCATCGGCCAGATCATTGAGGAGGGTCTGCTGACCCATAAATATTACCGCCCCGGTTCCAAGCAGATGAAAGAGTATGTCGTGGAAACCATGGATGTGTGCGGCCTCCAGGACTACATGGTTCACCGTTATCCCCACCAGTTCTCCGGCGGCCAGCGTCAGCGTGTGGCCATTGCCCGCGCCCTGGCGGTGAAGCCCAAGTTTATCGTCTGCGATGAGTGCGTGTCCGCCCTGGACGTGTCCATCCAGTCCCAGATCATCAACCTGCTCCAGGAGCTGAAGGAGAAGCAGAACCTGACCTATATGTTCATCTCCCACGACCTGTCGGTGGTGCGCTATATTTCCGACCGCATCTGCGTGATGTACCTGGGCAATATCGTGGAACTGGCCCCTGCCGAGACGATCTTTAAGGACCCCCGGCACCCCTACACGGTGGCGCTGCTGTCTTCCATCCCCACAACCGACCCGGAGAGCTTGAACAAAGAGCGCATCCTGCTGGAGGGCAACATCCCCAGTCCCATCAGGCCCCCCTCCGGGTGTAAATTCCACACCCGGTGCTACATGGCCTGCGACAAGTGTAAGCGCGTGCCGCCCCCGCTCCAGGAGATTGAGCCCGGCCACTTCCTGGCCTGTCACTTCCCCGAGCGCAAGCTGGATGAGGAGGGGAATTACCTCTTCGAGCTGCCTAAGATGGAGCGCAAGTCCAGCCGCAGGGCGGATGAAAAAGCGGAGTGATCTCCGCGGAAAGGCACCGCAATGATATGGAAACGGCTGAAGCAATACGCCAGTAAGCAGGAAGAGAAGCAGGGCACGGAGGAGAAGGAGGACATACACGTCACCTTTCGGGAGCAGCTTGTCATGGTGCTGACGGCCTACGCCGTGATCGTCCTCCCCTGTGTGCTGATTCTGATCGGACTGTGCCTGCTGGTCAGCTGGCTGTTTGGCTTGCTGTAAAAAGATTTACCGCCCCACCCTTCCCCGTTGCGGAAGAGTGGGGCGGTATTTTTCGAAAAACAAAGTTTTTTTATAGATAAGCAAAGAATTTTCTATCGTCTTCTCTGAAGAAAACCGTTAAAATGACCATATGGGAAGTGTGCTTTTCCCGAAAATTCTAAAGTTTCAATAGGAGGAACATTAAGAATGAAAAAGATCATTGCGCTTTTGCTCTCTGCCCTGATGGTTATGTCCCTGTTCGCCGGCTGCGGCAATAAGACAGGCGACGACGGCAAGTCTTCCGGCGGTGACGGCGAGAAGGGCACTATCGGTGTGTGCATCTACAAGTTCGACGACGCCTTCATGACCACCTACCGCAACTCGCTCCAGGAGATCCTGGAGGGCAAGGGCTACAAGGTCTCCGTCGTGGACGGCAACAACGACCAGGCCAAGCAGAACGAGCAGATCAACACCTTCATCAGCCAGGGCGTCCAGGCTCTGATCATCAACCCGGTCATGACCTCCGCGGCCGACCAGATCATCAGCACCGTGAAGGACGCCGGCATCCCCACCGTGCTCATCAACCGTGAGCCCACCGCCGAGCAGATGGCCGCTTATGACAAGCTGGTCTACGTCGGCTGCGACGCCGCCCAGTCCGGCACCTTCCAGGGCGAGCTGATCCTCGAGACCGCCAACGGCGGCGACATCAACGGCGACGGCAAGATCTCCTACATCATGATCCAGGGCGACCCCGAGAATATCGACGCCCAGCTGCGCACCGAGTACTCCGTGAAGGCCCTGACCGACGCCGGCAAGCAGGTCGAGCAGCTCAACCTCACCCGCGGCGACTGGGATCGTAACCGCGGCCAGGAGATCGCCGCCAACGACCTGGCCCAGTTCGGCGACCAGATCGAGGTCATCTTCTGCAACAACGATGACATGGCCATCGGCGCCCTGCAGGCCATCCAGTCCGCCGGCCGCAAGGTCAACGAGGACATCTACCTGGTGGGCGTGGACGCCCTGGACGCCGCCCTCAACGAGGTGGAGAACGGCAACATGACCGGCACCGTGCTGAACGACGCCGTGGGCCAGGCCACTGAGGCTGTCAACCAGATGGAGAAGCTGCTGGGCGGCACCACCTACTCCTCCGGCAACCAGAGCGTGTACGTTCCCTACGTGAAGGTCACTCCCGACAACGTGAAGGATTTCAAGTGATCTGACACAGGCTGAACAACCGCAAAGCTTTACAAACGGGTGCGTGCGCGTGTGCGCACGCACCCGTTCTTTTTATCACAAGGGGGGACCGAAAATTGTCAGAATATCGTTTGGAAATGCGAGGCGTGGTTAAGACATTTCCCGGCGTCAAGGCGCTGGATCATGCCCAGCTGCAGCTCCGCCCCGGCAGCGTCCACGCCCTGATGGGGGAGAACGGCGCGGGTAAATCGACCCTGATGAAGTGTATGTTCGGCATCTATCACATGGATGAGGGCGAAGTGATCTACGAGGGTGAGCCCGTCCACATCCGGGGCCCGCTGGACGCCCTGAACCGGGGCATCGCCATGGTTCACCAGGAGCTCCAGCCCATCCCCGAGCGGAGCATTGCCGAGAACATCTATGTGGGCCGCTATCCCATGAAAATGGGGATCCTCGTGGATCATGAAAAGATGTATCAGGACGCGGCCGAGGTGCTCAAGGAGGTTCACCTGAACTTTGACCCCAAGGCGAAGCTGGGCACCCTCAGCGTGTCCCAGATGCAGCTGGTGGAGATCGCCAAGGCGGTGTCCGCCGACTGCAAGGTGCTCATCCTGGATGAGCCCACCTCCTCCCTCACCGCGGCGGAGGTGGAGGCGCTGTTCACCATCGTGAATGAGCTGCGCAGCAAGGGCGTATCCATTGTGTACATCTCCCACAAGATGGACGAGATCCTGCGCATCAGCGACGAGGTCACCATCATGCGGGACGGACAGTACATCGGCACATGGGAGGCCAAAGAGCTGACCACCGACTTTATCATCACCAAGATGGTGGGCCGGGAGCTGTCCAACCTCTATCCCACGCGGTCGAACACCCCCGGCGAGGTGGTGTTCGAGGTGGAGGACTTCACCTCCATCAACCCCAAGAGCTTCCGTCATGCCAGTTTCAGCGTCCGCAAGGGGGAGATCCTGGGCGTGGCCGGCCTGGTGGGCGCGCAGCGCACCGAGCTGATGGAGGGCCTGTTCGGTCTGCGGTGCCATTCCGCCGGAAAGATCACCTACCAGGGCAAGGAGCTGAAGATCAACCAGCCCAAGGACGCCATCGACGCCGGCATCGCCATGCTCACGGAGGATCGTCGGGCCACCGGTATCCTGGGGGTGCTGTCCATCGCGGACAATGTGTCCATTGCCTCCCTGAACCAGTACCTCATCGGGGGTGTCATGCTGGATGACAAGAAGATCGAGGAGCTGGTGCAGGATAATGTGGCCAAGCTCTCCATCAAGACCCCATCCTCCAAAACTCAGATCCAATCCCTGTCCGGCGGCAACCAGCAGAAGGTGCTGATCAGCCGCTGGCTGGCCCGTGATCCGGACGTCTTTATCCTGGATGAGCCCACCCGCGGCATTGACGTGGGCGCCAAATATGAGATCTACTGCATCATCGCCGACCTGGCCAAGAAGGGGAAGAGCGTGATCATGATCTCCTCCGAAATGAGCGAGCTGATCGGTATGTCCGACCGCGTTATGGTCATGTGTGACGGACGGGTCACCGGCTTCATCGACGGCAAGGACGCCAACCAGGAGAATATTATGGCTCTGGCCACCCAGTTTGAGTAAGGAGGAGAGAAAAATATGCAGAAGCTCAATACATTCAACCCCAAAAAATTCCTGTCCGATAACGCGATCATTCTGCTGATCCTGCTGCTGGCGGTCTTCACCGCCTTCAGCTCCCAGAATTTCATCAGCCAAAGCAACCTGAAAAACCTGATCGTCAATGTGGCCCCCCGGTTCATCATCGCCTGCGGCGTGTCCGGCTGCCTGATCATTAAGGGTACCGACCTGTCGGCGGGCCGCCAGGTGGGTCTGGCCGCCTGTGTGTCCGCCATGCTGCTGCAGGAGATGGGTTACGCCGCGAAGATGTTCCCCAACCTGCCCAATATCCCCTGGCCCGTCGCCATGCTCATCGTGATGGCCATTATGGCCGTGTTCGGCGCCATCAACGGCGCGATCATCGCGTTTTTGAAGGTTCCCCCCTTCATCGCCACACTGGGTATGCAGCTGGTCGTGTACGGCATTTGCTCGGTGACCACCGGCAACCAGCCCATGGGCGGCTATAAAAAGAGCTACCTGGGCGTGGCCAGCGGCACCCTGAAGACCGCTACCGGCATCGAGATCCTGGACTATATCCCCTATCTGGCTATTTTTGCCTTCATCGTAGGACTTTTCATCTGGTTCCTCTACAATAAGACCCGCCACGGCAAGTATATGTACGCCATCGGCGGCAATGAGAGCGCCGCCCAGGTGGCTGGCGTCAACGTGCCGGCCACCATCATCCGCATCTATGTTCTGGCCTCCATCCTGTACGGTCTGGCCGGCTTCCTGGTGGGCGCCAAGGCCGGCGGCGCTTCCACCGCCACCGCCTATGGCTATGAGCTGGAAGCCATCGCCGCCTGTACCATCGGCGGTGTGTCCGCCAACGGCGGCGTAGGTAAGGTCTCCGGCGTGCTGGTGGGCGTGCTGGTGTTCGAGGTGCTGAAGATCTGCCTGCAGTTCCT
>CAZCFU010000023.1:0-12024 GCA_964498005.1 uncultured Oscillospiraceae bacterium
ACCATCAGGGAGGCGTTGGGCACGTCCACCCCCACCTCGATGACGGTGGTGGACACCAGCACATCCAGCTCCCCGGCGGCAAAGGCGGACATCACCGCCTCTTTTTCTTTGGATTTCAGCTTGCCGTGGACAAAGCCCACCCGCAGGTCGGGGAACACCTTCTCCCGCAGTTCCTTGGCGTAGGTGGTCACCGCTTTCAGATCCATGGGGGCTGTCCCCGGCTCCCCCCACTGGGGCAGATCGGCCGATTCCTCCACCGAGGGGCACACGATATATACCTGCCGCCCTTCCGCCACCTGTTTGCGGACAAATCCGTACATCCGCTGCCGCTTGTCCTCGCCCACCACGAAGGTGGACACCGGCGTCCGCCCCGGCGGCAGCTCGTCCATGACGGACACATCCAGGTCGCCGTAGATGATGAGGGCCAGCGTCCGGGGGATGGGGGTGGCGGACATGACCAGCACATGAGGAGGAACCGCCCCGCCCTTTTCCGCCAGCGCTCCCCGCTGGGCCACGCCAAAGCGGTGCTGCTCGTCGGCGATGACCAGGCCCAGATCCCGGTACGCCACCCCTTCGGAGAACAGGGCGTGGGTGCCCACAATAAGATCAATTTCCCCCTGGGCCAGCGCGTCCAGCAGCGCCCTTTTCTCCTTTCCCTTCACCGACCCGGTGAGCAGGGCCACCCGCACCCCGGCGGGGGAGAGCAGGGCGTCCAGCGTCCCGGCGTGCTGCTCGGCCAGCAGCTCGGTGGGGGCCATGAGGGCGCACTGCACCCCGTTTTTCGCCGCCGTCCAGGCCCCGAAGGCAGCCACCGCCGTCTTGCCCGAGCCCACGTCGCCCTGCACCAGGCGGTTCATGGCCTTGCCGGAACACAGGTCGGCGGCGATGTCGTCCATGGCCCGCCGCTGGGCGCCCGTGGGCGCGAAGGGCAGCAGGGCGGCGAACTCTCCCGGGTCGCCCTCCAGCACTCGGCCCGAGCCCGCAGAGCGCCTATCTTTGAGCTGGGCCAGCCCGCAGGTGAGCACAAACAGCTCCTCAAACACCAGCCGCCGCCTTGCGATGGCCAGCTCCTCAAACGACGCGGGGTAATGGATGTTCTTCCGGGCAAACTGGGTCTGGCATAATTGATGGGCCTTCCGGATCCGGGCGGGCAGCGCCTCGGGCAGGCCGTCCAGGCACTCGTCCACCGCCCGCTGGGTCAGCCCGGCCAGCAGATTGTTGGAGATACCCGCCGTCAGGGGATACACCGGCATGATGCGCCCGGTGAACCGCGCCGCACCCTCCCGCTCGAACACGGGGTTGGTCATGGAAAACAGGTTTCCCTGGCGCTCCACCACGCCGTAGAACACATAGGTCTGTCCGGCACACATAACCTCCCGGATGTAGTCCTGGTTGAAAAAGGTGATGTTCAGCGTCCCGGTGTCGTCCACCGCCCGCACCTTCACCAGAGACAGCCCCCGGCGGACATAGCTCACCCTGGGCTGGGCCGCCACCATAGCCGTGATACAGCAGGGCCGGTCCACCGGCGCGTCCTGGATGTCGCGGCACTCCCGCCGATCCTCATACCGCTGGGGAAGGTGATCCAGCGTGTCCCCCAGGGTGCGCAGGCCCAGCTTTTCCAGCTTTTTGCCCCGAGCGGGGCCCACCCCCGGCAGGTCGGTCAGGGGGGTATCGCGTGTCAGCGGCATGGTTTCACCTCCTCGCCGTTTTGTGCTCTGCCCTTTAGTTTACCACACTTTCCCGGTCGAAAACAATCCCCCAGGGATTTTTCCCCAGGGGTTGGTATAAACTGCCTCGCCTCCGTCCACAATAAGGCCGGAGGTGTTACTATGAATCACAAACGAACATGGATCGAAAAATTCAGCGATTTTGTCTCGGGAAAGGGTTTCTATCTTGTGGTCCTCATCTGCGTGGCCGCCATCGCGCTGTCCGGCTACTACCTGGTGCAGGGCGTGCGCGGCGGCGTGGAGGACACCCTCGATCAGCCGGTGTCCGGCTCCGCCGCCATCGTGAACCAGCCCAGTCCGGCTCCGACGGTGACGCCGGCCGTCAAGCCCACCGATCCCCCCGCCGTGAGCACCGCCCGGATCACCACGCCCCCGTCGGCGGCCCCCACGCCCACCGCTCAGCCCACGCCCTCCGCCGAGCCCTCTGCGGCCCCCAGCCTCGCCCCCGCCCCCCTGGTCTTTACATGGCCGGTGAAGGGCACCATCATCGCCGACTTCTCGGTGGAGGCGCTGGCCTATGACGAGACCATGGGGGACTGGCGCACCCACAGCGGCCTGGACATCGCCGCCCCTCTGGGCACCCAGGTGCTGGCCACCGCCAACGGCACGGTGTCCGCCATTGAGCAGGACGATATGCTGGGCACAGTGGTCAAGATCGACCACGGACAGGGGCTGGTGAGCAAGTATGCCAACCTGGCCGCCGTTCCCACCGTGTCTGTGGGGGATGAGGTCACCACCGGGGCCGTCATCGGCTCGGTGGGCGAGACCGCCGCCGGCGAGAGCGGCAGGCAGGCCCATCTCCACTACGCCCTGCTGAAGGACGGCCAGGCCGTGAACCCGGTGGATTACCTGCCCAAACAGTAAGCTTCGCGCAAAAGAGCCCGGCCCCCACGGGGCCGGGCTCTTGGCAGTTAGATTTGAAGCGAGGGGGCGGAATACACCCGGCCGCCCAGCTCGCTGTTGAGCATATACAGGCCCTTGGGGTCGCTGCCGAACAGCTCCAGCTTGGTGATCAGGTCGGAGGAATTTTTCTCCTCCTCGCCCTGCTCCTTCACGAACCAGTCCAGGAACTGCACCGTGCGATAGTCGTTGACGGCCTGGGCGGCGGCGTAAATGGCGTTGATCAGGCTGGTGACGTACTGCTCGTGCTCATAGGCGGCGTTGAGGGGATCGGCCAGCGTCTTGAACTCCTTGTCCGGCTTGGCGATGGCGCCCAGGGTGACGGTCTGGCTGTTGTTGTGCAGATACTTGTAGATGAGCATGGCGTGATCCTGCTCCTCCTTGGCCTGGATCTCGTACCAATTGGCAAAGCCGTCCAGCCCCTTGGCGGCATAGAAATTGGCCATGTCTAAGTACAGATAGGCGGAATACAGCTCCTTATTGATCTGGTCGTTCAGCAGCTCGGAAACCTTTTGATCCATCATGGAAAACACTCCTTATTTTAAAATATGCGCGTCGCGCGGCTTTTCAAGGGAGAGTATATCACGTTTTTTCCGGCTGTCAACCGTTTTCCACCGCTTTTGACAGCGCCTCCTCTACCCGCCGGGCCACATCCCGCATCGCCCCCGCGGATACCTTGCGCACCGCCCGGTCATAGGTGTACAGGCCGTTGGTCTCCCCCTCCACGTCGCTGAGCTGGGTGTAGACGCACCCGCACAGGCCGCGGGGGACAGAGGGCAGCACCATGTCGTCGTACAGGGCCTGGACGCGCCCGGTCAGCTCCCCCTCGGTCTCGGCCCGCTCGCCGTAGCCGTAATTTTTCCGCTCCCGGGTGACGTGGCCCTCCACCCGGCGTGAGAAGCCGCCGCACTCGCTGAGGAAGAGGAACTTCCCGGGCTTTGTCCCCTCCAGCACCCGGCTGTTGAAGTAGACGTGCTCGCTCTGCGCGTCGCTCTCATTCTGGGCAAACCAGCCGGAGGTGCTGATGAAAAACCGGGTGGGGTCGGCGGACTTCAGCAGACGGTAAACGCGGTCGGAATCGTATTGCCCCCAGCCCTCGTTGAAGATCGTCCAGCCCACGATGCAGGGATGATTTGCCAGATGGGCGATCGTGTCCAGGCAGTGGCGCTCGAAAAACGCCTTGCGCTGCTCGCTGCCGCCCAAGCCCACGTCATTGCGCTTTTTGTGGCCCAGGGTGGGCAGGACGGTGTCCCGGACGTAGCGGTACTCCCCGGAGTTCACCATGTCCTGCACTACCAGCATCCCCAGCCGGTCGCAGGCATAGTAGAACGCCTCCGGCTCCACCTTGATGTGCTTGCGCAGGGTGTTGAAGCCCAGCTCCTTCATCCGCAGCACGTCCCGCTCGTACTCCTCCGGCTCCTCGGGGAGAAACAGGCCGTCCCGGAAGTACCCCTGGTCCAGCACGCCGTGGAGGAAAATAGGTTCACCGTTCAAACACAGCCGGGTGCGGCCGCCGATCTCCTTTGTGGTCACGGCGCGCAGGGCGAAGTAGCTCTCCACCTCATCCGTGGCGGTGGCGATGGTCATGGAATATAGATACGGGTCGTCCGGCGTCCACAGATGGGGCTCGGGCACCCTCAGCCGGAGGGGGCCCTTCTTTCCGACGGCGGTGAGCATTTTCCCGTTCCCCAGCGGGATGGCCAGGTTATACTCCGCGCCCCCCGCGTCCACCTCCACCGTCACCCCGGTGAGGTCGGGGGTGACGCGGACAGAGCGCACCGCCCCCCTGTCCGGGACGGCCTCCAGCCACACACTCTGCCAGATGCCGGACACCGGGGTATACCACATCCCATGGGGCCGCTTGTGCTGCTTGCCGTAGGGGTAGTCGTGGGACAGGGTGTCCACCGCCTTGACCTCCAGCCGGTTCTTCCCCGGGCGCAGCGCGTCCGTCACATCGGCGGAGAAGGGCAGATAGCCCCCCTCGTGGCGGATGACCTCCACACCGTTCACCCGCGCCTCCGCCACCTGATCCACCGCCCCAAAGTGGAGCAGCACACGGTGGTTCGGGGGCGTGAAGCCGTCCGGCAGGATGAACTCCGTCCTGTACCGCAGCACGTCCCCCACGTCCCTCTCCCAGCCGGACAGGGGGGCCTGGGGCGGCCAGGGCACCCGGATGGGCCTGCCGTTCAAAGTCCAGCCCTCGTTCAAGGGCAAAAAGCTGTCCCGCCGGAGCTGGGGGCGGGGATAGTGCCGGTTCCAGCCGCTGTGTTCCATGCCATTCGCTCCCTTTTCATTGATCCAGATGATTTATCATATCACTCCCGCCGGCGAAACGCAACCAATTCTTTGGATGTTTCGTCGGAGAGGTCAAAATATCCCCCTCCCTTTTTGTGCAAAACACAGTGATTTCCGTTGACAAACCGGCCCCGCCATGATACATTTAGGATAGAGGATAATGATTCCTATTACCGTCACTAATCACTCAAAGGAGGTCACTCTATGTTGTTCCAGACCACGCAGGCCCACGAGGAGCTGCGCGCCAAGATCCGCGCGTTCGCGGAAACGGAGGTGAAGCCCAACGCCAGCCTCATGGATCAGGAGAGCCGCTTCCCCACCGAGGCCATTAAAAAGTTTGCCGAGATGGGCCTGATGGGCATCCCCTATCCCAAGGAGTACGGCGGCGCGGGGCTCGACGTGATGAGCTACGCCATCGCGGTGGAGGAGCTGTCCCGGGTGGACGGCGGCACCGGCGTCATCCTGTCCGCCCATGTGTCCCTGGGCACCTGGCCCATCTTCGCCTTCGGCACCGAGGAGCAGAAGCAGAAGTACCTGGTCCCTCTGGCCAAGGGCGAGAAGATCGGCGCGTTCGGCCTGACCGAGCCCAACGCCGGCTCCGATGCGGGCGGCACCGAGACCACCGCCATCGACAAGGGCGACCACTGGCTGCTCAACGGCCAGAAGATCTTCATCACCAACGGCGGTGTGGCGGACACCTACGTGGTCTTTGCCGTCACCACCCCCGACATCGGCACCCGGGGCATCTCCGCCTTCATCGTGGAGAAGGGCTGGAAGGGCTTTACCTTTGAGCCCCACTATGACAAGATGGGCATCCGCTCCTCCGAGACCTGCCAGCTCAACTTCGACGACGTGAAGGTGCCCAAGGAGAACCTGCTGGGCAAGGAGGGCCAGGGCTTCAAGATCGCCATGGCCACCCTGGACGGCGGCCGCATCGGCATCGCCTCCCAGGCCCTGGGCATCGCCCAGGGGGCCTATGAGTCCGCCGTGGAGTATGCCAAGGAGCGCGTCCAGTTCGGCAAGCCCATCGGCTTCAACCAGGCCCTCACCTTCAAGCTGGCCGACATGGCCACCAAGCTGAAGTGCGCCCGGATGCTGGTCTACTCCGCCGCCGAGAAGAAGGAGGCCCACGAGCCCTACAGCGTGGACGCCGCCATGGCCAAGCTGTACGCCTCCGAGACCGCCCTGGAGATCGTCAACGACGCGGTGCAGATCTACGGCGGCACCGGCTTCCTCAAGGGCATGGACGTGGAGCGGATGTACCGCGACGCCAAGATCACCACCATCTACGAGGGCACCAGCGAGGTGCAGCGCATGGTCATCGGCGCGTCCATCATGGGCAAGCCTCCCAAGAGCGCCGGCGGCTCCTCCAGCGTAGCCAAGAAGCCCGCCCCCATCACCGGCGTGCGCAAGGGCATGATCCTCAAGGAGGGTGACGCCCGTGAGCGGGTAGACGCCCTGGTGGCCGCGCTGAAGAAGGACGGCTACGACTTCTCCGTGGGCATCCCCATCGACACCCCCATCGCCCAGGCGGAACGGGTGGTGTCCGCCGGCCAGGGCATCGGCTCCAAGGAGAACATGAAGCTGATCGAGGACCTGGCCAAGGCCGCCGGCGCCGCGATTGGCTCCAGCCGTCCCGTGGCCGAGACCCACAAGTTCGTCCCGCTGAACCGCTACGTGGGCATGTCCGGCCAGAAGTTCAAGGGCAACCTGTATATCGCCTGCGGCATCTCCGGCGCGGTCCAGCACCTGAAGGGCATCAAGGACGCCTCCACCATCGTGGCCATCAACAAGAGCTCCAACGCCCCCATCTTCAAGAACTGCGACTACGGCATCGTGGGCGACGTGAACGAGATCCTGCCCCTGCTGGCCGAGGCCCTGGGCATGGAGGAGAAGCAGCCCGCGCCTCCCATGGTGAAGATGAAGCGGCCCCCTGCCCCCAAGCCCGAGCCCATTGGCAAGCGCTACGTGTGCATGGGCTGCGGCTACGAGTACGTCCCCGAGCTGGGCGACCCGGACGGCGACGTGGCCCCCGGCACCCTGTTCGAGAACCTGCCCGAGGGCTGGGCCTGCCCCGAGTGCGCCGAGAGCAAGGATAAGTTCATCGAAGCTTGACCAAGGATCATTGACCAATAAGGAGGAAACGATCTATGTATTGTGTCCGCACTGTCACCGACAACCTTTACTGGGTGGGCGCCAACGACCACCGCACCCATCTGTTTGAGAACATCCACCCCATCTCCCGGGGCGTGAGCTACAACTCCTACCTGCTGATGGACGAGAGCACCGTCCTGTTCGACACCGTGGACTGGTCCGTCTGCCGCCAGCTGATGGAAAACCTGGACTACCTGTTGGGCGACCGGCCCCTGGACTACCTGGTCATCAACCACATGGAGCCCGACCACGGCGCCTCCATCGAGGAGATCTTGATCCGCTGGCCCAACGTGAAGATCATCTCCACCGCCAAGGCCTTCATGCTCATGCGGCAGTTCGGCTTCACCGTGGACAACCAGGAGCTGATCGAGGTCAAGGAGGGCGACACCTACTCCTTCGGCGAGCACACCGTCACCTTCATCGCCGCCCCCATGGTCCACTGGCCCGAGGCCATGGTCACCTTCGACCTGACCAACGGCGTGCTCTTCTCCGCCGACGCCTTCGGCTCCTTCATCGCCCTGGACGGCAAGCTGTTCGCCGACGAGGTCAACTTCGACCGGGACTGGATCGACGAGGCTCGCCGCTACCTGACCAACATCGTGGGCAAGTACGGCCCCCAGGTGCAGGCGCTGCTGAAAAAGGCCGCGGGCATCCTGGACAAGATCAAGTTCATCTGCCCCCTCCACGGCCCCGTGTGGCGTGAAAACCTGCTGTACTTCGTGGATAAGTACGACAAGTGGAGCAAGTACCAGCCCGAGGAGCAGGGCGTTATGATCGCCTACGCCTCCATGTACGGCAACACCGAGTCCGCCGCCCAGGCCCTGGCCGCCAAGCTGTGCGAGAAGGGCATGACCAACGTGTGGGTGTACGACGTGTCCAACACCCACGTCTCCCAACTGGTCAGCGAGGCCTTCCGGCTCAGCCACCTGGTGTTCGCCTCCGTCACCTACAACCTGGGCATCTACCCGGTCATGCACGACTTCCTCATGCACCTCAAGACCCTCAACTTCCAGAACCGCACCTGCGCCATCATTGAGAACGGCTCCTGGGCCGTCAAGTCCGGCGATTTGATGCAGAAGTTCCTGGAGGATGAGATGAAGAACATGACCGTGCTGGGCGACCGGCTCAGCCTGGCCTCCGCCCTCCACCCCGACAAGGCGTCCGAGCTGGACGCCCTGGCCGACTCCATCATCGAGTCCATGGCACAGGAGAAGGCGTAAACCGCACACAAGGAAAGGGCCCCGGGACGATGTCCCGGGGCCTTTTTAGCAGGCTTTTACTGATTTGGGGGCCAGCTTCATTCCGCCAGTTCCTCACCGAAGAATTCAGCCAGCACCTCGTCGCAGTTGAGTACCGCCTCGTCCTCGTCACCCACCAGGGTGGTGAGGACGGGCATGACCATGTCGCTGTACGCCGCGAAATTGGCCAGGATCTCCCGCGCCACGCCCACAGTCACCAGCTCATCCGGCTCAAAGATGTCGCCGGAGATGATGCCGATGGACTGGGCCCAGCCAATGGCCGGGGCGTACTCGTGATCCGCGGGCACATCGGCGAAGGTGGCGGGCTCGCCCTCGGGCTCACCCTCATGACGCCACAGGTAGTCGATGAACTCACCGCGGGTCACCGGGCCGGCAGCCAGAGGCACAGCGGGCTCGTCGATCTCGATTTCGACCTCGGGCTCGTCGGGAGTGTCCACCACAGGCGCGTCAGGCTCGACAGGCAGAACCGCGTCGCAGCCCACCACCTGGCAGGCGCCATTAACGAAATGGTGATTATCGTCGCCATGCTCCACGATGTCGTAGGTTCCCTTGTCGTTGGGCAGGAGGCCGTGGCCATCATCAAGATACTTCTCATTGAGGCTGGACACGGTGCCGCCGGTGATAGCGACCTCAATATCGCTGTCGTCATCCGCCACAGTCGTCACCTCGTCGATGGTGCCGTCGCTCATGGTGAAGGAGCCCTTATGATTGCCTCCAGAGCTGACAAAGACGCCGCTGCCGTTGCTGGCGGTGTTGCCGGAAATGGTGCCGCCTTCCATGGTGAAAGAGCCCCGGTGGACGGCCACGCCGCCGCTGTTGCCATTGGCGCCGTTCACGGTGTTGCCCGTGATCAAGCCGTCCGTCATCTCAAAGCTGGCGCCTTCCCTGACCCAGACACCGCCGCCGCCACCGCCGGCCGTGCCATTGGTGTTTTTGGCGGTATTGCCGCTGATCTCGCCGCCATTCATGGTGAAGGTGACGCCTTCACCATTCAGGCCAACACCGCCGCCGCTCATGGCGGAAGTGTTGTCCTTGATCGTGCCGTCGGTCATGGTGAAGCTGCCGCCTCCGGTCACATACACGCCGCCGCCACCGGTGGCGTTGGCGGTATTGCCGCTAATCTCGCCGCCGGTCATTTCGAAGCTGCCGTTGCCGCTCACATACACGCCGCCGCCGCTGACTCCGGCGGTATTGCCCTTGATGGCGCCGCCCTCAATCGTGAGGGAACCGCCATTCACAACGATACCACCGCCATTGCCGTCTTTATTATTACCGCCGGTGATGGCGCCAGTCTGTTCAGCGCTGTTGTCCTGAATGATCAGGTTCCCGCCGTCCATGTTGAAAACCTCACCCGTTTTGCCCTCAGCGGAGTTTCCGTCGATGGTATGACCGTTCAGATCCAGGGTAACGTTGCCATGGTTTTTGTGCACGCCTACGAAACCCTCATTGCCTGTACGTGTGACATTTTCTTCCAGGGTAATGGTGCGGCTGCCGTCCTCGTTGTCGGTGACAGTGATGCCCTCGTAATCCCCTTTGCCATTAAAGGCATTCTGGAGATCACCAAAGGTCGCGGCGAAGGACGGGGATACCAGGCTGACGCACAGCGCCAGCGAGGTAAACACGGCAAAGCCGCGCTTGCCAAACAATTTGTGCATTCTCATATTCCTCTTTCCTTTCTTTGCATTGCTCGGACGCAAAGAAGTCCGGTAATCGAACGAGCATAGGGCATCTCACGGAGCTTGCGCCCCTTAGCCTCTGATTTTGCGTCCCGCGGTTTCCCGCGGTTTGCCATGCAACCGAACGAGCGTGACGCGGCCTCCCGCGCCGACGCCTCTGGCTTTGCGTCCCATTGTTTCCAATGGTTTGCCAAAATCGCAACCCGGCGAACATAGCATCGGAAAGGATCCCGCTGCGGTAGTCCCGTAGCTTTGCGCCCCACGGTTTCCCGTGGTTTGCCAAATGCGCCGTACCGTTTCCCCACCGCCTTAGGCGCTCTCAGCGGCGGGCCGTTCTCAGAACAGATTACTCCCCATCCGCATTCCCCCGTTTCTCAGTAAAAGCCGCCGTTCATGCCGCTGACAGCAACATGAACAAACACCTGTCACAGATGTTCTCGCTTACATTATATACCGCGCACAGGAAAAAAGCAACAGAAACTCAAAAAAGCGCCTTAGAAAATCTGGCATATTGACCGCATTGTCGGGCATGAAGAGAGCGCGGCCAGAAGGCCGCGCTCTCTTTCCCTTCGTTCCGTCCTCAGGAGCAGCTCAGCTCTCCATATGGCGGCCCAGAAAACCGGCCACCGTCTGGGCCAGCTTCAGCTCCACGTCGCCCAGGGCGGGGGCGTCCCCGCCGTCGGTCACAAAGGCCACACAGCCCAGCACGTCTCCCTCGGACAGGATGGGCACCGCGATGAGCACCCGGTACTTGTCGCTGCCGTCACACAGAGACAGGGCCTGCTCGGCCTGGACGCTGCGGCGCTCCTCCATCAGCTGCTCCACCTGCGGGGATACCCGCTTGTCCACCACCTCCCGGCGGGGGACGCCCCCGGCGGCGATGACGCTGTCCCGGTCGGTGATGACGGCGGGCAGCCCCGCCACCCGGCTGATGGTGTCGCAGAGCTGGGCGGCGAAGTCGGACACGTCGCCCAATTGAGAGTATTTTTTGAAAATAACGCCGCCCTCGCGGTCGGTGTAGATCTCCAAGGGGTCGCCCTCGCGAATACGCATAGTGCGGCGGATCTCCTTGGGGATCACCACCCGGCCCAGATCGTCGATGCGGCGCACGATCCCAGTCGCTTTCATGGCTTTCCTCCTGCGTCCTGCCGTGCAAGCACGGCATATTTTTGTATCGCTTCCTTTGTATTATCCGCAGGATTTGGAAGCGTATTCAATTTCAGCCGCTGGTTTTCTTTGGAAGAACGCCATAACAGAGCAGGCTGTCCAACTCTGGTTGGAGCCGGATGTCCAGGTGGTCCTCGTACACCACGATTTTCTGGATGATAAGTTCCAGGTCGGCCCGTTCCAGCTTTTCCTTGCTCAGGATGTCGTCAAATACCTCCATGGCGGTTTTCGCCGCCCGGTTCACCCGGATGATGGTGTTGCGCTTGTCCGCCGTCATGGCGATCTGGTTTTGCAGGCCCTCTATCCGGCGCAGGAGGTCGCTCTCCAACTCGTCATAGGTCTCCTCCAGCGTCTCCTCCTGATCGGGGTACTTCATGATGTCCCGGACGCGCTGGCGCTTGGTGGCTTTCAGTTCCTCCTGGAGGTCGGCCAGTACCGCTTCCAGGTTGGCGGCGCTCCGCTCCGTCTCGGCCACGTCCTGCTCCTCGCGGGCCAAATCGGCGTTGAGCCGCTCCAGCATGGTAGCGGAGCTGTCCTTCACCTTTTGGACGTAGAGCTTGAGCAGTTCATCCAGCTTGTCCACCCGGATGTGATGACTGGTGCAGCCCTTCAGCCCCCGGCGGTGGTAGGTGCCGCAGCGGTAAGCGTCCTTCAGGTCAGCGCGGCTCATGGCGAACATGGGGGAGCCGCAGTCGCCGCACTCCAGGAAGCCGGAGTAGACGTTGTCATTTTTCTTCACCCCCCGGTAGTGGGCGGTGGAACGGCTCTGCCGCAGGGCCCGGGCGCTGGCGAAGGTGCGGTAGTCGATGATCTCCTGGTGGTGGTGCTCGATGACGATGTGGTTGG
>CAZCFU010000024.1:0-11919 GCA_964498005.1 uncultured Oscillospiraceae bacterium
TCAAGGACAAATTTGCTGGGGATGGCGTCATCATCAAGAAGGGCAAAAAGGTGTTTCACAGGGCTGTTCTGGCATAAGTACAGAAAAATCCCCTCCAGCGCCGCTGGAGGGGATTTTCTTATTTACCGATGAGGTCAGACATATCGTACAGTCCCGGCTTTTCCACCCCGGCCAGGAACTTGGCCGCCTTTACCGCGCCCACGGCGAACACCTCCCGGCTGGCGGCGTGGTGGCTGATCTCAATGACCTCGTCCCGTCCGGCGAACACCACGGTGTGCTCGCCCACGATGGTGCCCCCCCGCAAGGAGGAGATGCCGATCTCCCGCCTGTCCCGGGGCTTGCGGACGCTGTGGCGGTCATAGACGTATTCCGCCTCATAGGGGAGCGCCTGGGCCGCGGCGTCCGCCAGCATCAGGGCGGTACCGCTGGGGGCGTCCAGCTTGCGGCGGTGGTGGCGCTCCTCGATCTCCACGTCAAAATCCTCCCCCAGCAGGGCGGCCGCGCGGCGGATCAGATCCATCAGCACGTTGACACCCAGGGACATATTGGCGGAGCGGAACACGGGGATGGACTTGGCCGCCTGGTCGATCTTGGCCAGCTGCTCCTCCGAATAGCCGGTGGTAGCCAGCACGATGGGCAGCTTGCGGGCAGCGCAAAAATCCAGCAACCCACCCAGCGCGGCGGGATGGGAGAAGTCGATCACCGCGTCCGCTTCCACATTGCAGGCGGCTGGGCTGGAGAACACCGGGAAGCCATCCATGGGCTGGGGCAGCAGGTCGATACCCGCCGCCACCTCCACGTCCGGATCGTTGGCGCAGATATCCGCCACCACCCGGCCCATGTGACCGCAGCAGCCGGAGATGATTATCTTTCGCATGAGGTTGCTCCTTTACAGCAAGTTGGCTCGCTTCATGGCCTGGCGCAGGACCTCCAGGTTCTTCTCCGAGATATCGCACAGCGGCAGGCGCAGGGGGCCCGCCTCCATGCCCAGCAGGTTCATGGCCGCCTTGATGGGGATGGGATTGACCTCGGTGAACAGCGCGTCGATGAGGTCCATGTACTGGATCTGGAGCTTCGAGGCGGCGGCGAAGTCGTTGTCCAGGCAGAGCCTGGTCATCTTCACCATCACCTCTGGGACGATGTTGGAGGCCACCGAGATGACGCCCTTGGCCCCCAGGGCCATCATGGGCACCACCTGGTCGTCGTTGCCCGACCAGATGTAGAAGTCGTCGCCGCAGAGGAAGCGGGTGTGGGCCAGCAGGGAGAAGTTGCCGCTGGCCTCCTTCACGCCGTTGATCTTGGGGTTCTGGCTCAGCACCTTGTAGGTCTCGGCGGTGAAGGACACGCCGGTGCGGCTGGGCACGTTGTAGAGGATGATGGGCAGCTCCACCCGGTCTGCGATGTACTCGTAGTGCTTGATGAGGCCGGTCTGGCTGGCCTTGTTGTAGTATGGGGTGACATGGAGCAGGGCGTCCGCCCCGGAGTCCTGGGCGTGCTGGGACAGGTAGACGGCGGCGGAGGTGTCGTTGCTCCCCGCGCCCGCGATGACCTTTACCCGGTGGTTCACCCGCTTCACGCAGAACTCCACGGCGGCGATGTGCTCCCGGATGGACATGGTGGCGGACTCGCCGGTGGTGCCGCACACGCACACCGCGTCCACCCCGGCCTCGATCTGTGCGTCGATGAGCTTGCCGAAGGCGTCGTAATTGATAATGTTGTTCTGATCAAAGGGGGTGACCAGGGCGGGACAGGAGCCGGTAAAGACGGGAGTTCTCATAAATCAGCATCCTTTCAAACTTACTTATGCTCGATATAGCCCTCGGCGCACAGCAGCTCCGCCAGCAGCACGCCGCCGCCGGCGGCGCCCCGGAGGGTGTTGTGGGACAGGGAGACGAACTTGTAATCGTACTGGGTGTCCGGGCGCAGGCGGCCGATGGACACGGCCATGCCGCCCTCCAGATCCCGGTCCAGCCTGGCCTGGGGCCGGTCGGGCTCCTCGAAGTAGTTCAGGAACTGCTTGGGGGCGGTGGGCAGATCCAGCTCCTGGGCGTGGCCCTTGAAGTTTTTCCACGCCTCCTTCATCTGCTCCATGGTGGGCTTATTCTTAAAGGTGACAAAGGCGGCGGCGGTGTGGCCGTTGGACACAGGCACCCGCAGGCACTGGGCGGTGATGGAGGTGCCCTCGGCGTTGACGATGACGCCGTTTTCCACCCGGCCCCACACCTTCAGCGGCTCCTGCTCGCTCTTCTCCTCCTCGCCGCCGATGTAGGGGATCAGGTTATCCACCATCTCGGGCCAGGTCTGGAAGGTCTTGCCCGCGCCGGAGATGGCCTGGTAGGTACACACCAGCACCTTCTCGATGCCGAACTGACGCAGGGGGGACAGGGCGGGAACATAGCTCTGGATGGAGCAGTTGGACTTGACGGCGATGAAACCCCGCTTCGTGCCCAGGCGCTGGCGCTGGAACTTGATGACCTCGATGTGCTCCGGGTTCACCTCGGGGATGACCATGGGCACGTCGGGCGTCCAGCGATGGGCGGAGTTATTGGACACCACCGGACACTCATGCTTGGCGTAGTCCTCCTCCAAAGCGCGGATCTCGTCCTTCTTCATGTCCACGGCGGAGAACACAAAATCCACCTGGGCGGTGATCTTCTCCACGTCTTCCTGGGCGCTGAGCAGCACCAGGTTCTTGGCCTCTTCGGGAATGGGGGTGTCCATGGCCCAGCGGCCTGCCACGGCTTCCTCGTACCGCTTGCCCGCGGAGCGGGGGCTGGCGGCCACCACGGTGAGCTGGAACCAGGGGTGGTTCTCCAACAGGGTAACGAAGCGCTGGCCCACCATGCCGGTGGCGCCGATGACGCCGACTTTATACTTTTCCATGTTTTTTGACCTCCTGTGCGCCGTCCGGCTTCTGGGAATTTAGGGGTTGCGACCGGTTGGCGGATGCGCTATAATATGAATATTGTCGAAAGAAGCCGGAAAATACAGGCTTTGACCACAATGCAACGGTATCTATCATGATAACATCAACACACTAAAGTGTCAATTTTACGTTGCCCTCGTAAGTGGAGAAATGGAGGACTAAATGAAGCGAAAATTCGTGCAAATTGCAGCCCTATGTCTCTCAGCAGCCCTTTTGCTGCTCTCGGGAGGTGGGAAAGCCACCGCCTCCCCCCTGCCCTCCTCCAATGACAAGATCATCCGGGTGGGCCTTCACTACGGCACCGGGGCCATGGAGGGGCTGAATCTGCTCAACGACGTGGGCTCCGGCTTCCGCTTCGGCTATTATGACAGCGCCAACCGGTTCGTGGAGCTTGGCTCCACCCCGCAGAAGAGCATCTCCGTGGTGGAAACCATGAACGTCTATTACGGCGCCTACAACGGCTATGCCAGCTACCACACCGCCCTCACCTCCTCCTCCGTGGCGGTGGGAGAGTACCACCTCCAGCTGCCGGGGGTGTACGGCACCTTTGCCGAGGCCCAGGCCGTGGCATCCGCCTATCCCGGCGGCTTTCCTGCGTACATCGGCGGGGCCTTTTACGCCCGTGTGGGCAACTACGTCACCCGGGATGGGGCGGTGGCGGCCCAAAGCAATCTGGCCGCCCAGGGGGTGTACACAGAGCTGCGGGGCACGTCGGAGTACGGCGTCAGTGTGGTGGTCACCGGCACCAACACCATTCTATTCCAGTACGACGACAACGGGAGCGGAACCGGCCTGGGGGTGGAGCCTCTCTCCGTCAGCGGCGAGAAGTGTACCACCTGGAGCAAAGAGCGCCTGTACAACGGCGGCTTCCGCTTCGAGCGCATCAACGGCGGCAAGCTCACGGTGGTGAACATCGTGGGGCTGGAGGACTACGTCAAAGGCGTAGTCCCCAACGAGATGAGCGACAGTTGGCCCATCGAGGCGCTGAAGGCCCAGGCGGTGGCGGCCCGCGGCTACGCCCTCTCCCTGGGTACCAAGCACGGCGCCCACCATTTTGACATCTGCTTCGACGTGGACTGCCAGGCCTATTATGGCCGGGCAAAAGCGGGGGCCAATTCCGACGCAGCGGTGGATCAGACCGCCGGGCAGGTGGTCATCTACAATGGAAAAACCGCCCAGACCTTCTACTATTCCAGCAACGGCGGGGCCAGCGAGAGTGTGTCAAACGTGTGGGGGAGCAATCAGGCCAGCTACCCCTATCTCGTTGGTAAGATCGACCCCTATGAGGCCGCCGCGAACATCAACAACAACTGGACTTATTCCATCAGCGGCGCTTCTCTGGCGGCCAAGCTGAGGGGGATCGGCTATAACAGCGTGGGAAGCTCCATCATCTCCATCGCCGTGGCGTCCCTAACGGATTCCGGCAACCCCAGGCAGATCACCTTTACCGACAGCAACGGGAAGAACTTCACCATAGACACCCGATACGTGGTGAATATGCTGTCCCTGCGGTCTTACCGCTACGGCTTTGATTCGGCGGCAACCCAGCAGCCGTCCACCGCCGCCCCGTCTTTCAGCGTCAACGGAACCACGTCCGTCAGCGGCACCGACGGGCTGTACGCCATTGACAGCTCCGGCAGCGTGGTTCCCGTGGGGACGGACGCCTACGTCATCACCGACAGCGGCACATCCCCCCTGGGCCAGAGCGGCGGCACAACGAGCGCGGGCGGGAGCGGCCTGGGCAGCCTCAGCAGCACCACCGGCAGCAACGGAACATTTACCTTTGTGGGCAAGGGCTGGGGACACAACGTGGGCATGAGCCAGTTCGGCGCATACGCCATGGCCAACCAGGGCTATACTTATCTGCAGATCCTGCAATTCTACTATACTGGCATTACGGTGGGATATACGTGAAAACCTCAGATTTTTATTTCGACCTTCCTCAAGAGCTGATCGCCCAGACGCCCCTGGAGCGGCGGGACGCCTCCCGCCTGCTGGCCCTGGACAGGGCCACGGGCGAGACGCGGCATATGCGCTTCTATGACCTGCCCTCCCTGCTGCGCCCCGGCGACTGTCTGGTACTCAACGACAGCCGGGTACTCCCCGCCCGGCTCATCGGCCGCAGGGCGGGAGGCGGCGCCTGTGAGGTCCTGCTGCTCATCGACCGGGGGGACAAGGTCTGGGAGTGCCTGGTGCGCCCGGGCAAGAAGCTGCGCCCCGGCGCGAGGGTCACCTTTGGGGACAACGAGCTTACGGCGGAAGTGGTAGGTGAGGTGGAGGGCGGCAACCGCCTGGTCCGCTTCGACTACGACGGCATCTTTCTGGAAACCCTGGAGCGGCTGGGCAAAATGCCCCTTCCCCCCTACATCAAGGAGGAGCTGGAGGACAGGGAGCGCTACCAGACAGTATACTCCAAGGTAGTGGGCTCCGCCGCCGCCCCCACGGCGGGGCTGCACTTCACCCCCGAGCTGCTGGACCAGATCCGGGCCATGGGGGTGAAGGTGTGCTATGTGACCCTCCACGTGGGCTTGGGCACCTTCCGCCCGGTGAAAGCGGAAAACCTGGACGAACACGAGATGCACTCGGAATACTGCGTCATCCCCCAGGAGACCGCCGACACCGTCAATGAGACGAAGCGGAACGGGGGCCGGGTGATCTGCGTGGGCACCACCTCCTGCCGCACCATCGAAAGCTGGGCGGGCGAGGACGGCACGCTGAAGGCGTCCGCCGGTTGGACGAACATCTTCATCTACCCCGGCTACCGCTTCAAGGTGCTGGACGCCCTGGTCACCAACTTCCACCTGCCCGAATCCACCCTCATCATGCTGGTGTCCGCCCTGGCGGGCCGGGAACACGTGCTGGCCGCCTATGAGGAGGCAGTGCGGGAGCGGTACCGCTTTTTCTCCTTCGGCGACGCCATGTTCATCGGATAACCGCCATATGACAAGCCCGGAGCCCCATCCAGGGGCTCCGGGCTTTTGTGTGCTTTTTCACGCCGCTCACAGCGCCGCGCCGCCCATTTGTTCCAAATCCAGCAGCCGGCGCTTCACCTCCAGGCCGCAGGCAAAGCCGGTGAGGGAGCCGTCCTTCCCCACCACCCGGTGGCAGGGGGTGAAGATCAGCAGCGGGTTGTCGTGATTGGCCATACCCACCGCCCGGGCGGCCCTAGGGCGGCCCACCGCCGCGGCGATTTCCCCATAGGTGCGGGTCTGGCCGTAGGGGATGTCCCGCAGCGCCTGCCACACCGCCAATTGAAACGTCGTCCCCTGGGGGGACAGCGGCACGGCAAACGATTTCCTTTTCCCCGCGAAATATTCCTCCAGCTCCGCCGCCGCCCAAAGGGTCAGCGGGGTCCCCCCTTCCCGCGTATCGGGCTGGATATCCTCCCGGCAGAGAAACACCCGGCTCAGGCCCTGTCCATCGTCCATCAGGCCCAGCGTACCGATGGGGTACGTCCGGTACAGCACCGGGCCGGTTTGCGGCTTTCTATCGCTCATTGGGGGTTCATCTCCAGGTACTTTTGGTCGATGTGGCTGTCCACCTGGCGGGAGAATTCCAGGGCGGCGTTATAGCCCATCTTCTTGTTGCGGTTGTTCATGGCGGCCACCTCGATGACCACGGCCAGGTTCCGTCCCGGCTTTACCGGGATGGTGATGGTGGGGACGCGCACGTCCAGCAGCGTGGTGAAATGCTCCTCCGCGCCCAGGCGGTCGTATGCCTTGCCGTCCTGCCAGACCTCCATCTGGATCATCATGTCGATGGCGCTGTCGAACTTGACGGCGGACATACCGAACAGCCGCCGCACGTCCACCACGCCGATGCCCCGCAGCTCAATGTAGTGTCGGATGAGCTCGGGGGCGGTGCCCACCAGTCCCCCGCTGGGGTTGCGCCGGATCTCCACCGCGTCGTCGGCGATGAGCCGGTGGCCCCGCTTGACCAGCTCAATGGCGGTCTCGCTCTTGCCGATGCCGGACTCCCCCGCCAGCATCACGCCCTCGCCGTACACCTCCACCAGCACGCCGGAGCGGGTAATGGTGGGGGACAGCGCCGTACGCAGATAGGCGATCATGGTGCTCATGATGGTGGCGGTATTCTCCTGGGTGCTGAGGATCACCTGGTCGTGCTTTTTCGCCATCTCCATGCACTCGGGGTACGGCTTTAGACCCCGGGCGAAAATGACCGCCGGGGTGTGGTAGGAGAACAGCGTGTCGAACACCGAGGCCCGCATCTCCGAGGAAATGCCCTCCAGATAGGAGATCTCCACCAGACCCAGAAGCTGCATCCGCTCCTTGTCGAAGTAATCGAAAAAGCCGGTGAGCTGGAGGCCGGGCCGGTTCACGTCCTCAATGGTGATCAGCCGATCCCGGTATCCCTCCGGGCCGTACAATACCTCCAGATGAAACTTGTCGATGATGGTGCCCAGCTTGATGCCTGTCTTACTCGCCATTTTTATCCACACTCCTTTGTCATCATTGGTCTTCTGATATTTTACCACATCCCGGCCCCGAAAAAAATAGTGGATTCAGCAAATTCGCACTTGATTTTTCCTCTTTCCTATGATAGCATATCATAGTTATCGTTTGAACGAATTCCAACCAGCAAGGAGGTTAGTCAATATGGCCAAATGCGAGTTCTGCGGCAAGGGCGTAAACTTCGGCATCCAGGTTTCCCACTCCCATCGCCGCTCCAACCGTCCTTGGAAGCCCAACGTCAAGCGCGTTAAGGCTGTGGTGGACGGCGCGCCCAAGCACGTCTATGTGTGCACCCGCTGCCTCCGCTCCGGCAAGGTCACCCGCGCCGTGTAATTCCATAAGGAAGCAAAGCAAACCCCGCGCCACATGGCGCGGGGTTCGCATTTTCAGCGATAAATCACCGTGTTGCGGATGAAGGGCACGAGATAGAAAAAACGCTTTACCTTGCAGCCGGCAAATCCCTCAAACTTGGTCCAGGTGTGATCGGAGAAGAAATTCAGATGCAGCGGGATGCCCGGCTGCTCCCCCATGTACCGCGGATGGAGCTTCAGCGGCCAGCGGATTCCTCCACAGTGGGGCTCCACAAAGGTGGAGACGCAGGGAACCACGGAGATCAAGTGCTCCCCTACCCGATCCATCTCACGGATCATCCGGCACAGCTTCTCCATGGGCTCGATGTGCTCCAGCACGCCCACCGTCAGCACCAGGTCAAAATGCTTGTCCGGAAAAGGCAGATCCTCGCCGTCAGCCTGACAGAAAGTGAAATTGTCCTGGGTGAACCCCTGGTAACGCACATCCGCCCCCCAAAGCTGATACTTGGAAGCGTCCGACATGAACTGCATCATGTCCTTGCCGTTGCCGCAGCCCACCTCCAGCACCCGCAGGGGGCGGCCCTCAGGCTTGGGGGCCAGCTCCATCAGCCGCCGGAACCGCCGCTTTTTCAGGCCGGTGGCCCACCGATCCTTCCACTTCCGGTACAGCTTCATATGTCCAAGAACCATTGCCATGTGCCCCCTTAGTTGTCTTTCTGCTCTGGCTGGGGGGCAGGCTCGTCCCCAGCGGTCTCATCCGCCGGAACAGATTCCTCCTCCGGCGCGGGCGCGGCCTCAGGCTCAGCCGTTTCCCCGTCCTCTGGCTGGGCTTCGGCCTCCCGCGCCGTCTCAGCCTTGGCCGCCTTGGACTGGCTTCCGCCATGGAGTACGAACTTGGACTCAGTACCCTTGACAATGCGAACCATGTTTCCCCGGTGCTTCCACAGCAGCAATCCGCCCATGATGACGGATAACAGCAGCACCAGCAGATCCCGGTACACCAGCCAGGACACCAGGATAAAGGAGGCTCCGCCCCAGCAGGAGCCCAAAGATACGTATTTGGTGGACACGGCCAAAATGATAAAGCCGCCCCACACCACCAGCGGGACCCACCAACTCTGATACGTGCCGCCCTGGGTACCGATTCCGATCACGATGGCGATGGCCCCGCCGGACAGCACCCCCTTGCCCCCCCGGAACTGGAAGGTGCAGGGGTACATATGCCCGATGACGCAGAAAGCGCCCGCCCAGTATTTGGACAGGACAATCAACTCCGGCGAGATGTGTCCGGCAATGAACATGGCGAACAGCAGCGCCAGCACCGCCTTGAGCACGTCGCTGAGAATGACCACCGCCGTCAGCGGCCCGCCGAACACCCGGTAGAAATTGGTCAGGCCGGCGTTGCCGCTGCCGTGATCCCGGATGTCGTCCCGCAGAATATAGCGGGACACCACCACGGCGCCGTTAAAGCACCCTAAAAAGTAGGACACCACAGCCACGCCGGCGGCGGCCACCGCCAGCCAGCCGGAGCTCACGCCGGCGGCCTCAAGCATTTGAGAATTCATGGTCAATCCTCCTTGTCGCCCTTTTGTCGGATGGTGACGCGCACCGGAGTGCCCGTCAGGCCGAAGGTAGCCCGGATCTGATTCTCCAGGTAGCGCTGGTAGGAAAAGTGGAACAGCCGAGCGTCATTGCAGAAGATGACAAAATGGGGGGGCTTTACCCCGATCTGGGTCATATAGTAGATCTTCAGCCGCCGCCCCTTGTCGGTGGGGGGCTGAACACGGGCTTGGGCGTCGCTCAGCACCTGGTTGAGCACACCGGTGGGGATGCGCATGGCGGCCTGGTTCACCACGTTGTCAATGAGCCCGAACAGCTTATCCACCCGCTGGCCCGTCAGGGCGGAGATGAACAGCACCGGCGCATAAGTCATGTAGCTCAGATCCCGGCGGACGTCCTCCTCCATGCGCTGCATGGTCTTGCCGTCCTTCTCAATGGCGTCCCACTTGTTCACCACGATGATGCAGGCTTTGCCCGCCTCGTGGGCCAGCCCGGCCACCTTGGTGTCCTGCTCGGTGACCCCCTCCTGGGCGTCGATCATGATAACGCACACGTCGCTGCGCTCAATGGCCATGGTGGCCCGCAGGACGGAAAACTTCTCCACCCGGTCATCCACCTTGGACTTCTTCCGCATACCGGCGGTGTCGATGATGAGGAACTTGCCCCAGTCGTTTTCCAGATAGCTGTCCACCGCGTCCCGGGTGGTGCCCGCCACGTCGGACACGATGACCCGCTCCTGGCCCAGGATGCGGTTCACCAGAGAGGACTTGCCCACGTTGGGCTTGCCGATGATGGCGACCTTCACCACATCGTCCTCCTCTTCCTCCTCGTCCTCAGGGGGGAAGAACTCGAAGCAGGCGTCCAACAGATCGCCGGTGCCGTGGCCGTGGACGGCGGAGACGGGGTACGGGTCGCCCAGCCCCAGGTTATAGAACTCATACATATCCGGGTCGTTGTGCCCGGTGGAGTCCATCTTGTTCACCGCCAGCACCACCGGCTTCCGGGAGCGCTGGAGCATCCCGGCCACCTCCTGGTCGGCGGCGGTCATGCCGGTGCGGATGTCGCACACGAACACGATGACGGTGGCGGCGGCGATGGCGATCTCCGCCTGCTCCCGCATGAAGGACAGGATCTGGTCGTCGGTGCCCGGCTCGATGCCGCCGGTATCTACCAGGTCAAAGGTACGGCCCCGCCACTCCGCCTGGGCATACAGCCGATCCCGGGTCACACCGGGGGTATCTTCTACAATGGACAGGCGCTTGCCTGTCAGCTTATTAAACAGCATGGATTTGCCCACGTTGGGGCGGCCCACGATGGCCACCAGGGGTTTCGCCATGGGGATCCCTCCTATCAGACGGTAACAATTGGAAGCCCGACACAACCTCAAACAGAGCGGCGGGCAATATTTCAGTCATTATAGAGTAGTATACCAAATCTGTCAAAAAAAAGATAGGGGGAAAATGGGAAATTTTCCGGGAAGAAAGCAACAAAAAAGCCGCCGTATCCACGGCAGCTTTTTTTGCTTATCACTTCTCGGCAGGGGCGACCTCACGGCCATTGTAGGTCATGCAGTTCTTGCACACGCGGTGGGGCAGGGTGACGGTACCGCACTTGGGGCAGGTGTTGATACCGGGAGTCTCCAGCTTCCACACGGAGCTGCGGCGCTTGTTCCTGCGCTGCTTGGATACTTTACTCTTCGGGACGGCCATTTTGACACCTCCTTATTGGTCAATGTCCGCGGACATGAGACTACTGGTCTGTTTTCTCCGGCTCCAGCAGCTGGGCCAGCTTGGCCAGCCGGGGGTCGATCTCCTTCTTGCAGCGGCAGGGCTCCACATTCAAGTCCACACCGCAGCCGGAGCAAAGGCCCTTACAATCCTCAGAGCAGAGATTTTTCGTGTCCATTTCAAGGAGGAATACCTCCCGCATCAGCTCGTCCAGCTCCAGCTCGCCGTCCTTGTTCAGCAGGACGATGTCGTCGCTCTCCCCATTGGCCAGCTCAAAGGCCAGCAGGGTGTCGTACTCCACCGTTTTCTCCCGCTCAAAGGGCTTGGCGCATCGGTCGCAGGTCAGCGACAGGACTGTGTCCAGTCTGGCGTTCAGCTCCATGGCCCCCGCCCGGTTGCGCACCGCTCCCCTGACCTGGATGGGTCGGGTAAAGGGCTTCGCGCCGTTCCATTCCATGCCGGACAGATCCAGCTGGAGCTCGAAGGGCAGTACCGCGCCGGGCTGTTGGGCTAAAGGCTTTAAATCCAGTTTCATGGCACACCTCGCATAATGGCACGACTGGTATTATACTAGACCTGGCCGGAAATGTCAAACATTTTCCGCAATATTTTGTGTTTTTTCTTGGAGCGAAGCCGCGCGTCGCAAACAGGCGCGGCGTGACAACAGCGATTGCTCGAGAGCTTATCCTTTCAGGAATTCTTCCAAGCGGTCCATGCCCTTTTTGATGTTGTCCATCGAGACGGCGTAGGACCAGCGGACAAAGTTGGGCGCGCCAAAGCCGGTACCGGGCACTGCGGCCACCAGGCCGTGCTTAAGCAAAGCGGAAGCAAAGTCGTCGCTGCTGTTGATGGTCTCTCCGCGGATGGCGCGGCCCAGCTGCTTCTCCACGTTCATCATGATGTAGAACGCGCCCTCGGGCTTG
>CAZCFU010000025.1:0-11854 GCA_964498005.1 uncultured Oscillospiraceae bacterium
CCCCGGAGGAGCTGTATGCCCGGATCGAAAACAATGCCCCCGGCCTGTTCACCCTGCTGCTGGCCCACCGCAATGACCGCTTCGGGCAGTACGCCGACGCGGGGTATGATTTCGTCATGTCCGGCCACGGACACGGCGGCATCGTCCGCCTGCCCTTTGTGGGCGGGCTGGTGGGGACAAACCGGCAATTTTTCCCCAAGTGGACGTCAGGCATCTACACACTGGGGGACAGCACCCTGTTCGTCTCCCGGGGATTAGGAAACAATACGGTGCCCTTCCGGGGGTTCCGCGTGTTTAACCGCCCGGAGCTGGCGGTCGTGACCCTGAAAAGGGAATAATTTTGTGATTTTAGGAGCGGATCAACATGACTGAGACAGAAAAAATGCTGGCGGGAAAGCTGTACGACCCCTCTGACCCGGAGCTTGCCCAGCGGCGGGAGGCGGCCCACAAGCTGTCCAAGCAGTACAACGACACCACCGAGGATGAGGAGGAGAAGCGGGAGGACATCCTGCGCCGGCTCCTGCCCAGCCTGGGGGAGGGCACCTATTTGCAGGGCCCCATCCAGTTCGACTACGGCATTTACACCACCATCGGCGAGAAGAGCTACGCCAACTTCAACTTCACCGTGCTGGACTGCTGCCCGGTGACCATCGGGAACAACGTGTTTTTCGGGCCCAACTGCTCCATCATGACCCCCATGCACCCCCTCCTGCCGTCGGAGCGGAACCTGCGCCGCCGGGAGAACGGCGAGCTGTACGACCTGGAATACGCCAAGCCTATCACCATCGAGGACGACTGCTGGATCGCCGCCAACGTGGTGGTGTGCGGCGGCGTCACCATTGGTAAAGGGTGCGTCATCGGCGCGGGCAGCGTGGTGACAAAGGACATCCCCGCCGGGTCGCTGGCGGCGGGCAATCCCTGCCGGGTCATCCGGCCCATCACCGAGGCGGACAGTGTGGAACTGAAACCGGAACTGCTTTGAGGAGTGACACCCATGCCCCGTTATGACGCCGGACAATTTGATATCGCCGTCATCGGCGCGGGCCACGCGGGCATCGAGGCCGCCCTGGCCTCCGCCCGGATGGGGCTGAAAACCGTGTGCTTCACCATCAACCTGGACGCGGTGGGCAATATGCCCTGCAACCCCGCCATAGGCGGCACCGGCAAGGGCCACCTGGTGCGGGAGATCGACGCCCTGGGCGGCGAGATGGCGAAGGCCGCCGACCGGGCCTGCATCCAGTACCGGATGCTCAACCGGGGCAAGGGCCCCGCGGTGTGGTCCCTCCGGGCCCAGGCCGACCGGCGGCGCTACCAGGAGGTCATGAAGCACACCCTGGAATTGCAGGAGAATCTGTGGGTGAAGCAGGCGGAGGTGACGGAGATCCTCACGGAACACGGCGCGGTGTCCGGGGTAGTCACCGCCACCGGGGCCACCTATGCCGTCAAAGCGGCCGTGATCGCCACCGGCACCTATCTGGGGGGACGAACCATCGTGGGCGAGGTCACCCGGGATTCCGGGCCGGACGGCATGGCGGCGGCCCTGCCGCTCACCCAGTGTCTGATGGGGTTGGGGCTGTCCATTCGCCGCTTCAAGACGGGCACCCCCCCAAGGGTGAACCGCCGCAGTGTGGACTTCTCCAAAATGGAGATCCAGCCGGGGGACGACGTGCCTGTGCCTTTTTCGTTCACCACCGAGACGCTTCCGGAGAATCGCGCCGTGTGCTGGCTGACCTACACCAATGAGAATACTCACCGGGTCATCCGGGACAACCTCCACCGCTCCCCCCTGTTCTCCGGGGTCATCGAGGGGGTGGGGCCGAGGTACTGCCCGTCCATCGAGGACAAAGTGGTGCGCTTTGCCGAAAAGCCGAGGCACCAGCTTTTCATCGAGCCTATGGGGCTGAACACCGAGGAGCTGTACATCCAGGGGTTTTCCTCCTCCCTGCCCGAAGAGGTGCAGGTGGCCATGCTCCACACCATCCCCGGCCTGGAGCGGGCCGAGATGACCCGGTGCGCCTACGCCATCGAGTACGACTGCGTGGATCCCACCGAGCTGCTGCCCACCCTGGAGTGCAAAAAAGTCCCCGGCCTGTACGGCGCGGGGCAGTTCAACGGCTCCTCCGGCTACGAGGAGGCCGCCGCCCAGGGGCTGGCGGCGGGTATCAACGCCGCGCTGAAGGTGAAGGGCGAGCCGCCCCTCATCCTCACCCGGGGGGACGGGTACGTGGGCGTGCTGATCGACGACCTGGTGACGAAGGGCACGCCAGAGCCCTACCGCATGATGACCTCCCGGACGGAGTACCGCCTGATCCACCGGCAGGACAACGCCGACCGGCGGCTGGCCGCCTACGGCCACCGGGTGGGGCTGGTGAGCGGGGAACGGCTGGCTCAGGTGGAGGAAAAATACGCCGCCGTAGAGCGGGAGATCAAACGGCTGGAGCACACCGGCGTGGCCCCGTCAACCGAGCTGGACAGACTGCTGGCGGACAGGGGAGAGCCACCCTGCCCCCATGGGGCGCGGCTCATCGACCTGCTCCGGCGGCCCCAGCTGAGCTATGAGGATTTGGCGGCGTTTGATCCCGAGCGGGCCGCCCTTTCCCGGGAAATCACGGAACAGGTGGAGATCTCCGTGAAGTACCAGGGCTACATCGACCGCCAGAACCGTCAGGTGGAGGAGATGCGCCGCCTGGAGGACAGGCCCATGCCCCCGGATGTGGACTACCTGGGCATACAGGGTCTGCGGCTGGAGGCAAGGCAGAAGCTGGACAAGATCCGCCCGCTGAATTTAGGACAGGCGTCCCGGGTGTCCGGGGTGTCCCCGGCGGATGTGACGGCATTGATGATTTATTTGGAGAGAAGCGCGGAGCCGTCGTGAGCAGCGCGGATGGACTGGAGCGAGGGCGAGCGATGGGGCCGCAGGCCCCAGAGACCAGCCCGAGTCGGAAGGAAGCCGCGCGTCGCGAACAGGCGCAGCGTGACAACTGGAGAGGACGACATGATTTTAAAAGCGGATGGAGAAAATCTGGCCCACGCCGCCGCCTTGGCCTGTGAGCTGTGGCCTCACAACACGCAGGACGGGCTGCTGGCAGAGCTGGAAGCGTTGGCTCCAGAGGAGGGCGTGATCTTCCTTGACGTGGAGGACGGCGTTCCGGCGGGCTTCGCCCAGTGCCAGCTCCGGCACGACTACGTGGAGGGGACGGACAGCAGCCCGGTGGGGTATTTGGAGGGCATTTATGTCCGGGAAGCATATCGGGGCCGGGGGCTGGCAAAAGCCCTGCTGTCCGCTTGCGAGGGCTGGGCACAGGAACAGGGGTGCGCAGAATTTGCCAGCGACTGCGAGTTGGACAACGGGGGAAGCATCGCGTTCCACCTGGGCTCGGGATTTACCGAGGCCAACCGGATCGTCTGCTTTACAAAAAGATTGGGAGAGGAAGCATAAAAGATGAAATTGTTTTTGGCCGTTGTGGTATGTAAAGTCCTGCGGTTCATCGGCGGGCTCATCGGCAAGGGCAGCTCCCTGCCGGGGCAGTTTGCGCTGAAGGTGTGCCCCGATGTGCTAGGCAGGGTGAAGCTGCCGGAGCACATCATCGCCGTCACCGGCTCCAACGGCAAGACTTCCACCGTGGAGATGATTGCCGCCATTTTGCAGGCCGATGGGAAAAAGGTGGTTTACAACAAGGAGGGCTCCAACCAGATCGAGGGCGTGACCACCCTCATCCTGTCCAACTGCTCCCTGGGGGGCAAAATGCGGGGCGACGTGCTGCTGCTGGAGAGCGACGAGCGGTACGCCAAGTACACGTTCAAGTTCTTCCACCCCACCCATTTCGTCATCACCAATCTGTACCGGGACCAGCTTACCCGCAACGGCCACCCCGAGTGGGTGTACGACGCCATCAAGGCCGCTATCTTCCCCGAGACCGCTTTGGTGCTCAATGCCGACGACCCCCTGGTGTCCTGCTTTGCCAAGGATCACGACCCGGACAGGGTGAAGTGGTTCGGGCTGGACGAGTGCTCTGTAAGCACAAAAGAGCACCACGGCGTCTACCACGACGGCGCGCGCTGCCCGGTGTGCAAGGGGCGGATGGAATATTCCTGCTATCACTACGCCCACATCGGGCACTACTCCTGCCCCTCCTGCGGCCACAAGCGGCACGACACCGACTTTGCCGTCACCGCGCTGGACTTGAAGGAAGGGACGCTGACCATCAACGGGGAGATGGACATCTCCCTGGCTTTCAAGAGCATCTACAACGTGTACAACATCCTGGCGGCCTGGTCGGTGTGCGCCCTGGCGGGGGCGGACAAGGGGGCCATGGCCGGGGTCATCAACAACTATATGTTGAAAAATGGGCGGATGGTTACGTTCCGTTTAGGAAACCACCGGGGCACCCTGCTGACCTCCAAGCACGAGAATTCCATCGCCTACGACACCAACCTGGCTTACATTGCCGCCACGGACAAGCCCTGCACGGTGCTGGTCATCGTGGACGCCATCAGCCGGAAGTATTTCACCGGCGAGACCAGCTGGCTGTGGGACATCGACTTTGACCGGCTGGGCCGCGAGCACGTCCAAAAGGTGATGCTGTACGGAAGGTACTGCAACGACCTGGCGGTGCGGTTCAAGTACAGCCACATCCCGGCGGATAAGATCGAGGTGGGTGAGAGCATTGCCACAGCGGCGGAGTATCTGAAAGCCAATGGGGATGAGGACGTCTATGTCATCACCTGCTTCTCCGACCGGGACAAGCTGCTGGCCCACGTGGATAGGGATTGAGGAGGGAAACACCATGGAACTGACCATTTTACACCTTTATCCCGACTGTATGTCCCTGTACGGGGAATATGCCAACGTCATGGTGCTTCGCCGCCACCTGGAGGCCATGGGGGTGACCGTCACTGTGGAGACCGCCCTGTTCGAGGAGACGCCGGGATTTGACCACGCCGACTTCATCTACATGGGCGCGGGCACCGAGCATACCCAGAAGGCGGCGCTGACCGCCCTGCTCCCCCATAAGGACGCGCTGAAGGCCGCCATCGACCGGGGGGCGGTGGTGCTGTTTACCGGCAACGCCATGGAGACGCTGGGCAGGGATATCACCGATGCCGAGGGCAAGCGCTGGCCCGGGCTGGGTTTAGCGGACTTCACCACGGTGGAGACGGACAAGCGGGATCCGGTGGACGTGATTGCCCACACGGAGCTGTGGGACAGCCCGGTGGTGGGCTTTATGAACAAGTGCTCCATGACGGAGGATGTGACCTCTCCCCTGTTCGGTCGGCTGAGCCTGGGCTTTGGCAATGAGGAGGCAAAGGGTGCGGAGGGTTATGTGTCCGGCGATGTATTTGCCACCCACCTCACGGGGCCGATTCTGGTGAAGAACCCGGATTTCACTGACTTCCTCATCCGGCGTATCTTTGAGGCGAAGGGTTGGGAGCTGCCCGAGGCTCTGCCCGTCCTGCCCTACGAGCGGGAGGCCTATGAGGTCACGGTGAAGGAGCTGACAAACGGCAGGGGCTGAATGGGGTCGCTCACGACGGCTCAGCGCTTCTATGCAACTCAAACGTTACATTCCGAAACGGAAAATCGCTGGTCAAAGCGCCGGGATTTGGTATGCTGGGGGCATCCAAATCAATGAGGTGATACCATGAGCTTAGGAAACAAACTGGCCGAGGCCCGGAAGAAACAGAACTTGACCCAGGAGCAGCTGGCGGAGCGCCTTGGCGTGACCCGGCAGGCGGTGAGCCGCTGGGAGTCGGACGCGGCCTACCCGGAGACGGACAAGATCGTGCGCATGGCGCAGATCTTAGAGGTGAGCTGCGACTACCTGCTCCAGGACGGCGTGGACGAGAAGGGGAAGCCCGTGACCTCCCCCGTGACCCGGCTGCTGAAACAGGCCCAGGGGAAGCGGGTGAAGCTGACCTTCTATGAGGAGGACAGCGGGATGCCCATCTTCCATGAGTGGTGCGTGATCCGGGACTTTGACGGGGGCTGGGCCAGCGTGGAAGTGGTGCGGAACCAGAAAAAGCCGGAGAAAAACGAGGTGCGGCTCATCCCCCTGTCCGCCATCAGCACCGTTACCTTCCTCAAGGATGGGGAAGTGTCGGATCTCGCCCTGCCGGAGCTGTTTTAGGGGAGGGGCGGGATCATGGAAATTTTCGGGTTGTTTGCGTTTTGTATGGTCATCGGCCTGTACGCGAAGGTACACCGCCTGGAGCGTATCCTGCGGGAGAACGGCATTGGCGCTAAGGGGGCGGCGGGCCTGGGGGATCAGCTGCGCCGCCAGGTGGGCCAGACCGTGGAGCTGACCCTGGAGACCTCCGACGGGGATATTATGGGCAAGACGTGCCGGGTGCTGGACACCGACGAGACCTGGGCGCTGGTTCTGGCCAACGAGGGCAAGAAAAATCAGTGTGAGAAGCTGATCCGGCTGGACAATGTAAAGCAGATCAAAGTAAAATGAGGTAACTATGGACATCTCCCTCCACTACATCAAAAAGGGGTCGGGCGCGCCCCTGCTCCTGCTCCACGGCAACGGGGAGAGCGGGGACTATTTCGTCCACCAGGTGGACGAGTTCGCCCAATATTTCACAGTTTATGCTCTCGACACCCGTGGGCATGGCCAATCGCCCCGTGGAACGGCCCCGTTTACTATCCCCCAGTTCGCGGACGATCTGCTGGGCTTTATGGAGGAACACGGCATTGACAAGGCCGATATTTTGGGCTTCAGCGATGGGGGCAACATCGCCCTCACCTTTGCCCTGCGCCACCCCGAGCGGGTGGGCAAGCTGGTGCTCAACGGGGCCAATCTGGACCCGTCCGGGGTGAAGGCCGCCGTGCAGATCCCCATCGTGCTGGGGTACAGGCTGGCCTCCCTGTTCAAGGCCCCCAAGGCCCGTGCCAATGCCGAGCTGCTGGGGCTGATGGTGAACGAGCCCCACATCGACCCGAAGGAGCTGGGGCGGCTCACCATGCCCGTGCTGGTGATTGTGGGAAGCAAGGACATGATAAAGGCATCCCACTCCCGGCTCATTGCGGATCATCTGCCAAATGGCAGATTGGTCACCATCGAGGGGGATCATTTCATCGCGAACAAACAGCCCACCCAGTTCAATAGGGCGGTGCTGGCGTTTTTAAAGGAGGAGTCTCCATGAGCGAATTGTGGCTGGAAGTGACACTCCCCGTCCCGGCGGAAAAGCTGGATCGGGTGTGCGACGTCCTCACCGGCAACGGCATGACCGGGCTGGTGGTGGAGGAAGAGGGGGATTTCCTCCGCTTTTTGGAGCAGAACCGGCAGTATTGGGACTATGTGGACGAGGGGCTGGCCCAGCGCATGAAAGGAGCCAGCCGGGTGAAGTTCTACGTGCCGGACAATGAGGAGGGACAAAAACAGCTCCGCCAATACCTGGCGGGGCTGGAGGAATACGAACCCCAGACCGTCTCCCTGCGGGAGGAGGACTGGGCCACGTCCTGGCAGAAATACTACCAGCCCATCCCGGTGGGCAAGCGGGTGTACATCGTCCCGGACTGGATGCGGGGGGAGCCCGTGCCAGACGGGCGCGCGCCGCTGTACCTGAACCCGGGCCTGACCTTCGGCACCGGGGCCCACCCCACCACCCAGCTGTGTCTGGAGCTGCTGGAGGAGGTCTTGCGCCCCGGGGACAAGGTGCTGGACTTGGGCTGCGGGTCGGGCATCCTGGCTATCGCGGCGCTGGGGCTGGGGGCCTCCCGGGCCGTGGGGGTGGACATTGACCCAAAGGCGGCGGACGTGGCCTTTGAAAACGCCGCGCTGAACGGCGTGGGGCCGGATCGGCTGAGCGTATACGCCGGGGACGTGCTCACCGACAAAAAGCTGTCGGCCAAGCTGGAACCGGGGCAGAACCGGGTGGTGCTGGCCAACATCGTGGCGGACGTCATCATCCCCCTGTCGGCAAAGGCGGGGGAGTTCATGACCCCGGACGGCGTGTTCCTCACCTCCGGCATCATCGACGGGCGGCAGGACGAGGTGAAGGCCGCTTTGGAGGCCAATGGATTCACCGTTACAAAGCACCTGGAACGTAGTGGCTGGCACGCATACGAAGCGCGGAGCCGTCGCGAACAGCGGGCTAAGACCGGAGTGTAGCAAAAGCAGGGAGACCCCTAAGGGGGGCGGACAGCTTTTGCGGAATCGGAGGGCTTAGAACCGCGTCGTGAGCAGGCGCAGCGTGACAAGGACGAAGCGCGGCGGTAAGCGCGCGGTCCGTTTTTTGTGAAGTTTTTCTTGTAAAAGCGGTTGACAAATCCGCGCCGCGCCTATAATATAAGAAAGCTATATTACAAGGCTTGGATCAGGACGAGTAACCGATGTCTCTGCCTCTCAGAGAGCCGCCCGCATGGTGCGAGGGCGGCGGGGCGGGCCCGGCGAAGATCACCTGGGAGCCGCGGACTGAACCCGTGTATTCCGCGCGGCAGTAGGCTCCGCCGGGGGCGCCCGTTACAGCGCGCGCGAGTGCTGTGCTTTTTTGCGCAGAACGGGAGTGGTACCGCAGAGGTTTACGCCTTTGTCTCTCACTGGGGAGGCGGGGGCGTTTTTGTTTCGGCCGGGAGGGCAAAGCGAATCCCTACGGCAATCGCGGTTTGAATGAGCGCCTTGCGTTCCAGGATTACAGCGCGGATCTCCGCGTCCCAGGCCTGTTCCAAATGCTCTTTTCCTTCTGCGTCCAAATGGTCGGAAAGCCATTGGAGGTGCTGTTCTACAGTGTCCATCTCGTGGTAGTATTCTTCTGTAAAAGGGCCCGCCTGCTCCCCAACTTCCACAGCAAGCATATCAAATATTTCATCCATTGCAGCAGCCTCCTTTACAAAATACAACCGTTTGGTTGTATTCATTATAATATAACCATTCGGTTGTGTCAAGGGGTATGTTATGAATTTAGGAGAAAGAATGAAGGAACTCCGGAAGGAAAGAAATCTGCGCCAGGAAGATGCCGCTGTCGAGTTTGACATAGCGCTTATGACCTATTGCCGCTACGAGCAAGGCAAGCGGGAACCGACAGCCTCTGTACTGATGCGAATGGCGGACTATTATGATGTCAGCGTTGATTATTTGCTTGGCCGGAGCGACAACCGCCAATTGAGGTGACTTATCCAAATGGAACCAATGATAGACGTGATCCCCGCCCAGTCCCCCGAGGAGCTGGAGCGATGCTTCGCGGTGCGCCACGCGGTGTTCTGCGTGGAGCGGGGCGTTTCCCCGTCCATTGAGCGGGACGGTTGGGATACCATCTCCCCCGATGTCACCCACTTCCTCATTCGAGAGGAGGTTGCGGACATCGGCGCTCTGCGGTGCCGGTACGCCGGGGATGCGGCGATCATACAGCGGTTCTGCGTGTTGAAGGAGTACCGCGCCGGCAGGCGGGGCCGGGCGGCGCTGGAAGCCGTGGAGAAGCACTGCCGCGCCGCCGGAATCAGCCGCGTGGAGCTGGATGCCAAGTTCGAGGTGTGCGGCTTCTACGAAAAATGCGGCTACACAAAAATATCCGCCCCCTTCGAAGAGGCGGGCATCCCCCACGTCAAGATGGCCAAGGAGCTGTTTTAACTATATTACAAACCCAAAACAGGAGGAAATAACCATGGACTACAACAAGACCGTCCACCTGCCCCAGACCGACTTTGCCATGCGGGCGGGGCTGCCCAAGCGTGAGCCTGAGATGCTCAACGGCGAGTGGGCGAAGATCACTTACCACAAGCTGATGGAGAAGAACGCGGGCAAGCCCAAGTTCGTCCTCCACGACGGCCCCCCGTATGCCAACGGCAACATCCACATCGGCACCGCCATGAACAAGATCCTCAAAGACATCATCGTCAAGTACCGCAACATGACCGGGTACTGCGCCCCCTACGTCCCCGGCTGGGACACCCACGGCCTGCCCATCGAGACCGCCGTCCTCAAGGACAAGAGCGTCAAGCGCAATGAGATGACCACCGCCCAGTTCCGGGACAAGTGCCGGGAGTTCGCCACCCAGTATATCGGCCGGATGACCGAGCAGTTCCAGCGGCTGGGCGTCATCGGCGAGTGGGAGGACCCCTATATCACCCTGCTGCCCGAGTTCGAGGCCCGTCAGATCGAGGTGTTCGGCAAGATGGCGGAGAAGGGCCTCATCTACAAGGGCATGAAGTCCGTCTATTGGTGTCCCCACGACCAGACCGCCCTGGCCGAGGCGGAGATCGACTACCAGGACGACCCCTGCACCACCATTTTCGTGAAATTCCCCGTGAAGGACGACAAGGGCAGGCTGGGGCAGTACTGCGACCTGTCCAAGACCTTCTTCGTGATCTGGACCACCACCCCCTGGACCATCCCCGGCAACACCGCTATCTCCCTGAACGCGGGGTTTGACTATGTGCTCCTCCAGGCCCCCAACGGCGAAGTGTACGTCATGGCGAAGGAGCTGGCCGAGGGCGTGTGCAAGCAGGCGGGCATTGATTTTGCTGACTGCAAGGTGCTGGCCACGCTGAAGGGCTCTGAGTTCGAGCTGATGGTGGCAAAGCACCCCCTGCTGGATCAGGATTCCGTGGTCTTGAACGGCGACCACGTCACCCTGGACGCCGGCACCGGCTGCGTCCACACCGCCCCCGGCTTCGGCGCGGAGGACTTCGACGTGTGCAAGCGGTACGACGACGCGGGGCTGACCCACATCGGCGTGCCCGTCCCCGTCAACGCCAAGGGCGTGATGACCGACGCGCGGTACAACGGCCAGTTCTACGCCAAGGGCAACGACATGGTGGTGGCCGATTTGGAGGCCGAAGGCTTCCTGCTGGCCAAGGCGCAGATCACCCACTCCTACCCCCACTGCTGGCGGTGCAAGCACCCCATCATCTACCGGGCCACCGAGCAGTGGTTCTGCTCCGTGGACGCCATCAAGGACGCCGCCGTCAAGTCCTGCGACGGCATCTCCTGGCACCCCGCCTGGGGCAAGGAGCGCATGGTGTCCATGATCACCGAGCGAAATGACTGGTGCATCTCCCGCCAGCGGGTGTGGGGCGTGCCCATCCCCGTGTTCTACTGCGACGACTGCGGCGAGGCCATCATCACTCCCGAGTCCATCGCCCATGTGGCCGGGCTGTTCCGGGAGCACGGCTCCAACATCTGGTTCGACAAGACCGCCGACGAGCTGGTCCCCGCCGGGTTCCAGTGCCCCAAATGCGGCAAGGCCCACTTCTCCAAGGAAAACGACATCATGGACGTGTGGTTCGACTCCGGCTCCACCTGGGCCGCCGTGGCCAACGAGCGGGACTACCTCCAGTACCCCGCCGACGTCTATCTGGAGGGCGGCGACCAGTACCGCGGGTGGTTCCAGTCCTCCATGCTGACCTCCATCGCCTGCAACGGCATCGCCCCCTACAAGCAGATCATCACCCACGGCTGGACGGTGGACGGCGAGGGCAAGGCCATGCACAAGTCCCTGGGCAACGCCATGCCGCCGGACGAGATCATCAAGGACTACGGCGCGGATATGCTCCGCCTGTGGGTGTCCTCCGCCGACTACACCCAGGATATGCGCATCTCCAAGGAGATCATGAAGCAGCTGTCCCAGGCGTATTTGAAGATTCGCAACACCGCCCGGTATATGCTGGGCAACCTGGACGGCTTCGACCCCGACAAGGCCGTGGCCGTGAAGGACATGGAGGCCCTCGACCGCTGGGCCGTGGCGGCGTTCAACGACCTGGCGAAGGCCGTCCGCTCCGGGTACGAGGCCTATGAGTTCCACACCGTCTACCGCGCCATCTACAATTTCTGCGTGGTGGAGATGTCCAACTTCTACCTGGATATCATCAAGGACCGGCTGTACTGCGGCGACGACGCGGGCCGCGCCTCCG
>CAZCFU010000026.1:0-11837 GCA_964498005.1 uncultured Oscillospiraceae bacterium
CTGTATGGGATCGTGCTGAAAAATGCGGAGGTTGTTGAAACTAGGCAGTGAATAAGAACCTGTATTCACAACCTCAATACGCCGTGTGGGCGGGTCTTTTCCCGCCAAATTTCGTTAAATTTTCTTGCCATACACACAAGTATACCCGCGAAAATTGGCCTCACTTGGCGTAAAAACCCCTCGCCCATCCGGCATTCTCAGCTGTGAATACAGATTCTTAAACGGTATAACATCGTTCCTTCCAAAGCTACTCGGCTGGAGTACGATTTTGTGCTTCGGGTAGAGGAGAGCGAGTTTTACCTCCAGCAGGCGAACGCATAGAACCCGGCGAACCCGGCCCACGCAGGGATTACCCCCTCTGAGGAGAGTTCTTCTTTGTAGACACTGGTGCAATCCATCGGTGAAAATTGTGGCAGAGTTTTCTGCGTAAGAAACTCTGTCTGTGGCTTTGACCACATAACTGACCACAGACACGCATGGAATACGTGGAAACCATGCTGTTAAACGACACTATAAAGCAACTAAAACCGAACAGAAACAATTAAAAAGCACCATAAATAACACGGAAAAGTTTTCTCCCGGCGTTGACGTGCGGGAGGTCACAGGTTCAAGTCCTGTATCGTCCACCAATGAAATCGACAAATTTCGACAAGAAATTTGTCGATTTCCCCTTTTCGGGGATTTTTTGTTCGGCGCATCTTTTTCGTCAACACAATGCAAAAAGAAAGACACGCTTTGCGTGTCTTTCTTTTTGGGTACCAGGCAGTCCTACGGACTGCCATAGGTCGTTCGGCAAAGCCGAATGACGGTTCCTTTATTTTCCCCCTTTTCTGGACTTACGGTCCGGCGCATCCTTTTTACCGGTTCTTTTTTCATTTCCCTTTTGGCCCGGTACAACTGGGCGCATATCCTGTCAAGACGCAATCCCCAAAGAAGCTGGGTCCGCGTGATACACGATGTCCAGCGCACCACCTCCGGTATAAAGATATTCAATGTTGACTTCACTCGCGTTAACATTTTGGATGTGTCCGGGATCGATATGTCGCGGGCTTTTTACGCCCATATCGAAACCGGCGATTACAATATCCGTGTGAGCGAGCTGGCCGCGCTCAGAAAAATATACCGCTGCTCTTATGACGATATTTTTCTGGGGTTTTGAGGGAACGATCCTATCACGGATATGGCGAGAAAGCGGCCTGGAGCGGAAACGCTCCAGGCCGCTTTTTTTCATGTCCCTCAAATCAACGCAAGATTTTTCGGCTCAGGGAATGACCGTCAGGGATGTCCAGCCCTGCTCCAGGAAGGTTTCCTTGTCGGGCGGCGACGGACGCAGGCTGATCTTCCAGGCACCCGACAGATCCAGATAGATGCCGTCGCTCACCCACAAGTCGCCGTCCCGGTACACAGGAGCGGCGCCCATGTCCCCGCTGTCTCTCCCCGCGCCCTCCAGCAGGACGGTTTTGCTGCCCAGCGTAAAGGTGGCGGTCACGCCCCGGAAGGAGACGGCCACAGTGCCCGCCCGCACGTCCCACCGGCAAGACGCGCCCAGCCCGTCGCACAGGGCGAACAGCGGGAAGGAGAAGCTCGGAAATTCCTTCATGGGCTCGATGGGGATGGAGAACGGGAGCGGATAGCCGCTCAGATCCACCTCATAGGGCGCGCCCCCATCCAGGGGATAGGCCATGCCCTCGAACACCGCCGCCTCCATCTGGGAGATATCCTGGATGGAGCTGAAGCTGTGGCTGGCAATTATTTCATAGGGGCCGCCATTTGTGCTGATGCCGCTGCCCGGGCTATCCACCCCCATCTGGCGCATGGTGGTGACGCTGCCGTCCTTCCAAAGGAAGTACACCACCGGGTAGCGCCCGGAAGCGGCCGAGGTATACTTTGCCTGGAAGGAGAGGGGGGACAGCTTCACCCGCTCCAGCGTCACCGGCCCGTCGCCGCGGTCGTCAAGCCAGCGGCTCATCCCCTGCCCCTCTGCGTTGATCTCCAGGGTAACGGTGTGGACGGGTTCCACCGGGAAGGTCAGCCACACATCCTCCTCCATGTCGTTGAGGCGGACGGAGACGCGGGCGGCGTCGCCCTCCCTGACCGTGGCCTCAATATTCATCCGGCGGGTTCGGGCGGCGGCGTCGTATGTCCCGTAGTCATACGTGGCGCTTCCGATGGCGGCGCCCCCGAAGGTCTGCACAACTTTCATTGTCAGAGGGGTGAGGCCGTCATAGCTTGCGAATCCCTCGTCGCTGAGATTGGCCATGGCCCGGTCGGTCTTGGCCTCGACGGTCAGAGTGAAATAGATCGTATTTTCATCGGCCATGGCGGTGGTGACGGTCATGGTGTAGTTGTCGTCGCTCACCGAGATGGGGTTGGCGTTCACCAGCTCCTCCGCCCCGGGTGCGTTCTTGCCTCGGCTGAAAAATACGCTGAGCACGTTGTACTCCGGCAGGATCAGCTCCACCGCCGCCGCGGCGGCGCCGGTGAGCAGCAGAAGGACGGCGGCGGCCACGGCGGCCAGCCGCAGCGCCCGCTGGGGATGAAAGATCCGGCGCTCCCCGTCCAGGGCGGCGTCCACCCTGCGCCGAACCTGTTTCACGTCCGGCCGGGGGCAGGCTCCGCCGCCTGGGACAGCCTCGTCCCACAGCTTTTGCAGGCGGTTTTTCACGGCGTCTCCACTCCTTCCTGTAACGCGGCCTTCAGGGCCTTCCGGCCCCGGAACAGCCGCTGTTTGGCGGCGGTCTGGCTCAGGCCCAGCTCCGCCGCAATGTTTTTCAGCTTGTCCTCCTCGTAATAGTAGCGGACGAACAGGGTGCGATCCGGCTCCTCCAGCGCGTCCACCGCCGCCCACAGCCGCTGGGACTGATCCCGGCGCTGGGCCAGCTCCTCGGGCTCCGGGGAGGGATCCGGGGCGTTCTCCGGGATGGGGGCGCTGGGGCGGTGGGCGCGCAGCCAGTCCGTGGCCTTATTCCTCGCCACCGCCGCCAGCCAGGGGCGCAGCCCCCGCTCCGGGTCCAGCTCATCCGCATGGATCCAGAGGGCCACGAACACGTCGGCGCACAGCTCCTCCACGTCCTCCCGGCAGGCCCGGCCCGCCAAGGCGCGCAGGATCACCGCGCTGACATAGGGGGTAAAGCCGCTCACGGCCTGGTCCAGCGCGCCCCGGCTGTGCTGATTCAGCTTTTTCACCAGCTTGCGTTCGTTCATGCGGCGCCTCCTCAAGCCTCTGTACAGATGGTTCTGCTTGTATATACGAAAGAAAACGGGCGCGGTTACGGGAGAGGGAAAAATTTTTGTCTCCTATCTTCCCCTCCTGATCCCCTCCACCATACCGCCGCCGGCCAAATCGGTCAACCCCCAAATCCCGCGCGCTGGCGCGGCCGGTTGACAGACCGCCCCTTCCCGGGATAAAATGGACGCAATCTGATTCAAGGGGGCGGTAATATGGACAGGGATCTGACAAAGGGGCCGGTGATGTCCTCCATGCTGCGCTTTGCCGTCCCCATGATCCTGGGCGACCTGCTCCAGCAGTGCTATAACATCGCGGACACCCTGATCGTGGGCAATTACCTGGGCAAAAACGCCCTGGCGGCGGTGGGGTCGTCCTTCACGCTGATGACCTTTTTGACCTCCATCCTGCTGGGGCTGTGCATGGGCAGCGGGGCGGTGTTCTCCATGCGGTTCGGCCAGCGGGACGAGGCCGGCCTGCGGGAGGGGGCGCTGGCCTCCTTCGCCCTGATCGCCGCCCTCACCCTGGTGCTGAACATCGCCGCCTTCGCCTGCCTGGACTGGGTGCGGGTGTTCCTGCGGGTCCCGGAGGAAGTGTGGGGGATGATGCGGGAGTACCTGGCGGTGATCTTCCGCGGCATCGCCGCCACGTTTTTGTATAACTATTTCGCCTCGTTCCTGCGCTCGGTGGGTAATTCCGTGGTGCCGCTGGTCTTTCTGGCGGCGTCCGCCGCGCTGAACATCGGGCTGGACCTGTGGTTTGTGCTGGGCCTGGAGTGGGGCGCTGCGGGGGCCGCATGGGCCACCGTGGCCGCCCAGTACGTCTCCGGCCTGGGCATCATGGCCTACGCCCTGGCCCGGTGCCCCCAGCTCCGTCCGTCCAGGGCCGTCCGCCTGCGCTGGGCCCGTGTGCGGGAGATCGCCGGGTTTTCCATCCTCACCTGCGTCCAGCAGTCGGTGATGAACCTGGGCATCCTGATGGTCCAGGGGCTGGTGAACAGCTTCGGCCCCACGGTGATGGCGGCCTTTGCCGCGGCGGTGAAGATCGACGCCTTCGCCTATATGCCCGTCCAGGACTTCGGCAACGCCTTCTCCACCTTCATCGCCCAGAATTACGGCGCGAAAAAGGCGGAGCGTATCCGCGCCGGGCTGAAGGGCGCGGTATGCTCCGCCATGGTGTTCTGCCTGGTAATCTCCGCCCTGGTGTGGGTGTTCGCCCGGCCGCTGATGGGGCTGTTTGTGGAAGGCGGCGACGTGGACACCATCCTGGAGGGCGTGCGTTATCTGCGCATCGAGGGCGCGTTCTACTGCGGCATCGGCTGCCTGTTCCTGCTGTACGGCCTGTACCGGGCGCTGGGCAGGCCGGGGATGTCGGTGGTGCTGACGGTGATCTCCCTGGGCACCCGGGTGGCGCTGGCCCACATCTTGTCCGCTATCCCCGCCATCGGCGTGGCGGGCATCTGGTGGTCGGTGCCCATCGGCTGGTTTTTGGCGGACGTGGCCGGACTGGGATATTACCTGCTGCGGCGAAATCAACTGCTTGACTGGGACGGCGGGGCTCAGGCCGTGTGATGGGACAGAATGGCCGCCGCGATCCCCTCCACCGAGGTGCTTTGGGCAAGGATCGGGGTCCCCTCCCAGTTTCGGGCCAGGGCGGCGGCGGTCACCTCGCCAATGCAGACGCACTGGGCCTGGGCCGGAACGCTTCCCTGCTGTTCCAGGAACATCTTGACCCCGCCAGCACTGGTAAAGACCAGGTAGTCCGCCCGCTCCAGCCACTCCCCCGCCTCCTCTGTCAAAGGAGCGGGGACGGCGTCGTAGAGGTGGATGTCCCGCACGGCGCGTGAGGCCGAGAGGGTCTGGAACAGCTCCTCCGAGCCCAGCCGGGAGCGCAGCAGGACGATCTCCTCCTGAGGCGGGACGGTGTCCAGCAGGGCCTGGGCCAGGGCGGCGGTGGTGTAGGTCTCCGGGCAGAGGTCGGCCCGGAAACCCTGGGCGGCCAGCGCCTTTCCGGTGGCCGCGCCGATGACGGCGAAGCGGCAGTTTGCGAGCCGCCGCAAGTCCACCCGCTCCGATTTCAGCCGCCGAAAGAACTCCTTGACCCCGTTGGCGCTGGTAAACACCAGCCAGCGGGGTTTCCCGTCGCACAGGCTGTCCAGCTTGATGGGCAGGGGCAGCTCCCGGATCACAGACTGCTGGGCGATAAAGATCCTGGCCCCCAGGGGCTCCAGGGCCGCGCTCAGCTTTTTTGTCATGGGCTCCGACCCGGACAGGCCCACCGTGACCCCCTCCAGCGGGGCGGCCATGGAGGAGGACAGATCCAGACCGGCCACCTCCCCCACCACGATGACCGCCGGGGGCCGCACATTGGCCGCGCGGGTCTTTTCCCCGATGTCCGCCAGCGTCCCCCGGACAGCGGCGGGATGGGGCGAATTGCCCCCGGACAGGACGGCGGCGGGGGTGCTTCCCGGCTTTCCCACGGCCATCAGCCGCTGGGCGATGGCCTCCAGCCGGGACAGGCCCATGAGGAACACCAGTGTCCCGGGCAGACGGGCCAGGTCGTCCAGATATTCCGGCAGACCGTCCCCGGTGTCCGCTGTGTGGGCGGTAACGATGTGGACGCTCCGGCTCAGCCCCCGGTGGGTGGCGGGGATGCCCGCCATGGCCGGGATGGCCAGGGCGGAGGTGATGCCGGGCACCACCTGGCAGGGGACGCCCGCCTCCTCCAGGGCTATCAGCTCCTCCCCGCCCCGGCCAAAGACAAAGGGGTCGCCCCCCTTGAGGCGCACCACGGTTTTTCCCTCTTTGGCGCACTGGACGAGCTTGGCGCAGATGTCTTTCTGGCTGGCGGAGTGCTTATCCCCCTGGCGTTTGCCCATGTAGATGACCTGGGCGTGACCGGGGACCTCCCGCAGCAGCGCTTTGTCGATGAGGTCGTCGTAGATGACCACGTCGCAGTGTCGCAGCAGCCGCAGCCCCCGCAGGGTGATGAGGTCGGCTGTTCCGCAGCCCGCCCCCACCAGATAGACCTTACCCACTTTATCCATGGCCGTCCGCTCCTTCCTGATACAGCTTTAAAATGCTCTCCGTCTCCTCCCCGCTCAGCGGCCCGCCTTTTTCCAGGCTGGCGGCGAACAGGGCTGCAAAGAATTTACTCCGGGCCGCCTCGTCTGGGAGCGCCTCTTTGGCCAGATCCCGTGTGCCGTCCAAATAGGCCAGGATCTCCCCGAACCGCTCCGGGATCATGGCGTCGATCTGTTTTTTCCAATAGATCGCGCCGGTGGGGCTGGCCCCGCCGGTGGAGATGCCCACGCTGAGGCTGCCCCGCTTGACCAGGGCGGGAAACAGGAAGGAGCAGTAGTCCCGGTCGTCCACCACGTTCACCGGGATCCGCATCTCCCGGCACAGCCCGGAGATATGGTGGTTCAGCTCGGGGTCGCCCGTGGCGGCGATGACGAAGGCCTTGTCCCCCTCCAAAAGCTCCGGTGTGAAGGGCCGCTCCAGCAGCGACAGGCCGGGAATCGCCCGGATTTCCGGGGAAATATCCGGGGCGCACACCGTCAGCCGGGGCCCATAGGGAAGCAGCTTTTCAATTTTGCGCTGTGCCACGGTGGAGCCGCCAACGATGAGACCCTCCTGACTGGACAGCTCCACAAAAAACGGAAAATACGCCATACCCTTCTCCCCTATCATTGATAATAGTACTGCCAGCCGCCCTCCGTCATGACCCGGGCCAGCCGGACACCAAAGGCCCGGTCCAGAATCCCAGACTCAAACGCCTCCTCCGGGCTCCCCCGGAAGGGCAGGCCCCCTTCGGCGGCTACCGCGATCTCGTCTGCCCAGCGCAGGGCAAGGCAAAGGTCGTGGAGCACCATCAGCACCGCCCTGCCCTCCTGTGCCAGACGGCGGGCGGTGGCCATGACCTCCAGCTGGTGGGCCACGTCCAGGAAGGTGGTGGGCTCGTCCATCAAAATCGTCTCGGTGTCCTGGGCCAGGGCCATGGCCAGATAAACCTTCTGCCGCTGGCCCCCGCTGAGCTCCTCCATGGAGCGGTCGGCAAAGGCGGCGGCATCCGCCCACCGCAGGGCCTTCTCCACCATCTCGTAGTCCTCACGCCGGTAGCGGCGGGGGTAGGAGAGATAGGGAAAGCGGCCATGAAGCACCATGCGGCGGGCCGTGATATTTGGAGTATTCCGGGACTGGGCCAGATAGGTCACCTTCTGGGCCAGCCGCCGGGGCGTGATCTGATCGGAGGGCGTCCCGTCCACCAGGATCTCCCCGCTCAGCTTGGGCTGGAGGCCCAAAATCGTCTTCAGCAGGGTGCTCTTCCCGCAGCCGTTGGGGCCCAGCAGGGCCAGCACCTTCCCCGGCGTCAGCTCCATGGAGACGCCGCTCAGCACCACCTGCCTGCCGTAGCCCGCCGAAAGGTTCTTCAGCTCAATCATGGATGCGCCCCCCTCTCTGCTTCAGCAGCAGGAAGATGAAGAAGGGCCCGCCCACAAAGGACAGCACAATGCCCACCGGCAGCTCGTAGGGGGCGAACAGCACCCGGCCCAGCAGGTCGCAGTATGTGAGCATGGCCGCTCCCCCCAGGGCGGAGCCCAGGATGAGGGTGCGGCTCTCCTCCCCCAGCAGGCGGCGCATGATGTGGGGCACGATGAGCCCCACAAAGCCCAGCAGGCCGCAGAAGCTGACGGCTGCCCCCGCCAGGGCGGCGGCCAGCGCCAGCAGGAGTAGCCGCATGGGCTTCACCCGCAGGCCCAGGCTCTGGGACACGTCCCGGCCCAGCATGAGCACGTCCAGCTCCCCGGCCAGGGACAGCACCAGCGCGAAGGCGGGCAGGATGACCCAGAAAGCGGGGGCCAGCTTGGCCATGGTCAGGTTGGTCAGACTGCCGATGCGGAAATCCGAATAGCCCAGCAGGGCGTCGGGCACGAAGGTGACCACCGCGTCGATGCCGGCGGAGAAGATGGAGGACACCGCCATGCCCGCCAGGATGAGGGTGAGCTTGGAGGCCCCGGTGCGCTCGGCGATGAACAGCACCAGCATCACCCCCACCAGCGCCCCCAAAAACGCGGCCAGCGGGATGAACCCTGCCGCCGTGGGGGCCACAGCCCCCAGCAGGGCCACCATCAGCCCCGCCCCGGCGTTGACGCCGATGATGTTGGGGGCGGCCATGGGGTTGCTCAGCACCGCCTGGATCACCGTCCCGGACACGGCCAGGGCGGCCCCCGCCAGCAGACAGCCGCAGGTCCGGGGCAGGCGGGCGTAGAGGATGATCTGGGCCTGGGGCCCTTCCCCCTGCCCCAGCAGGGCGCGCAGGGTATCGCCCAGGCTGACGGGCACCGCCCCCAGGCAGAGGCTCAGCACGGCGGCCAGCGCGGCCAGCCCGCACAGAACCACCCAGACCAGCGCTTTATTGGCCTTGTGGATAGAGGATGTCCGCAAGCTTTTCATAGGCTTCTCCCCAGCGCGCGTTTGGTTTCAGGTTGTAGAGGGCCTGCTCCATGGTGTAAAAGCGGCCCTCCCGGACGGCGGTCAGGTTTTCCCAGGCGGGGTTGGACAGCAGGGTGGCCTCCAGCGTAGCCATGGCCTTGGTGGGGTCCGAGCCCTGGAGGGCCACGAAAATGTAGTCCGGGTTGGCGGTGATGATGGCCTCCAGGCTCAGCTCCTCCAGCAGGGAGGCGTCGCTGTCGGCGATGTTGACGCAGCCCAGCGCGGCCAGCATCTCCCCCAGCACGGTGCCCTCGCTGCCCTTGACCTTGCAGGAGGAACCGGTGGCCCGCATACACAGCACCCGGGGGGCGGAGCCGTCCTGACGGGCGACAGCGGCCTCCACCTGGGCGGCGACGTTTTCCCCGTAAAGGGCATAGTTTTCCGGGCGCCCGGTGAGGCGGGTGCAGATCTCCAGCATCCGCAGATAATCGTCAAAGCCGTCCACGTCAAAATAGGCCACCGGGATGCCCGCCTGGGCCAGGGTGGACTCCAGCTCCAGGTCGGCGGCGGTGGACACGCTGCCGATGACCAGATCGGGCCGCGCGGCCAGCAGCACCTCCAGATTGGGCTCCTTGACGGCCCCCAGGTCGGCCACATCATCGCCCAGATCCAGGTCGAAGGAAGTCCAGGCGTCGCTGGCGGTGGCCACCAGAGCGTCCTTGCCCCCGGCCAGGCACCAGATGTCCGCGAAGCTGCCGATGAGGGCGGCTACCCGGGTGGGCGGGGCCGCTTCCACCTCCCGGCCCAGGTCGTCGGTAAAGACGATGGTCTCCGATACCGGAGGGGTCGGGGCGGCAGTCTGCTCCGCTCTCTGCCCGCCGCAGCCGGTGAGCAGGAGCAGCACAGCCGCCAGAATAAAAGTGAATCGGTTCCGTTTCATCAGCGTTCTCCAAGCTTGAAAAAGGACGTCCCGGCTTTCACCGGGACGTCCTTTCCAGTGACAGGAAATTATGATCAGGCCTGGGGCCCGGCGGTGTGATGCTGCTCGATGGGCTTGACGTTGAAGTTGGAGCGGTACTCGGTCTCGTGCCAGAACATATCCTCGGCCACCAGACACTCGGGATTCAGCTCTACGCCCTCCAGGATGATCTCCTTGAACTTCTTGTACCCGGCGCGGTCGATGAGGTGCCCGCCGTGGAGGTACTCGGGCTTGTAGTCCATGACCCAGGCGGAGAACTTCTGCCAGTTCTTCAGCACGCCGATGATCACGTCCTCGCTGGCCCAGTTCAGGAACATTTTGCCCGTCCGGGGGGTCTGCCGGCCGGTACGGCCGCCCAGGATCACCCGGTACAGAGGCTTCTCGCCCCGGGTCCAGGCGCTGGTGGGGCACGCCTTGACGCACTCGCCGCAGCCCACGCAGCAGCAGGGATCCTTGTCGATTTTGGCAATGCCCTCGTTGAGGGACAGCACCCGGGTGGCGCCGTGCTCGCAGGCCCGGACGCAGGCTCCGCAACCGATGCAGCGCTCGGCATGGTAGGTCATCTTGGACACGCCGATGATGCCGAAGTCGCACATATGGGCCTTGTTGCAGTCATTGGGGCAGCCGGAGATGTTGATCTTGATGTGGTAGTGGCTGGGGAAGATGATGGGCTCAAGCTTCCGGGCCAGCTCAAAGGTGTTGATGTTGCCGCAGATGCAGTGATAGTTGCCGATGCAGGCGGTGATGTTCCGGGCGCCGATGGTGGGATAGCCGGACTTGGGGTCCCAGGGCTGGGGCTCGTGGGCCACGGTGTCCATGTTCACGTCGCACAGCTCGGCGTCCACCTCTTTGATGTACTGCTCCAGGTACTCGTTGACGGCGGGGATGTTCTCGTACTTGATGCCGGCGATATCAAAGGTCTGACGGGTGCCGAAATGGAAGTTCCCGTCGCCCCAGGTCTTGGCGATGTGCTTGACATTTTCCAGGTACTTGGCGTCTACCATGCCGCCGGGAACACGCATCTGGAGCATGAACTCGCCGGGAACCTTGGACTGGCGGAAGCAGTTCAGACGTGTCTTTTTGACGTTGATGTCATGATTCATCGTTCATTGCTCCTTTCTCAGTCCACCAGGTCGCGGGCCACGGTGTAGGGGAACACAGGCCCGTCCAGGCAGACATAGGTCTCGTCAATGCGGCAGTGGCCGCACTTGCCCACGGCGCAGGACATCTTCCGCTCGAAGCTCATCCAGATCTTCTCCGCGTCCACGCCGTTCTTCAGCAGCTCCAGGCCGGTGAACTTCATCATGGGGGGCGGGCCCACCACGACCACGGCGTAATTGCCCTCGAAGGAATCCCAGGGGATCTCCTTGACGAAAGCGGTCACCATGCCGGTGCGCCAGCCGTCCTTGGTGTCGTTGTCCAGGGCGTAAATGGTGGAGAAGCTGTCCTTCCAGGTCTCCAGCTCCTTGTGGAACACAATGCCCTCCTCGTTCTTGAAGCCGGAGATCAGGTGGACGCTCTTCACCATGTCGGGCTGGGAGGCAAAGCAGTTCAGCATGGAGCGGACGGGGGCCAGGCCGGTGCCGCCGGTGATGACCACCACGTGCTTGCCCTGGAACTGGTCCACGGGCCAGCCCTTGCCGTAGGGGCCGCGGAGGAACAGGGTGTCGCCGGCGGTCTTTTCAAAGATGACGTTAGTCACCTTGCCCACGTTGCGGATGGTAAACTCCAGCCAACCGTCCCCCTGGGCGGAGACGGAGATGGGGCACTCGCCGATCTTGGGGATGGAGAGCTGCATGAACTGGCCGTGGCTGACCTTGGCGTCGGTCTCCACCCGGAAGGTCCACTCGTGGGCACTCTCCTTATGTACATCTAAAATCGTGCAGGGCTTGGGCTGAACAGGATTCATCATATTCACGCGCCTCCTTACTGCTTGGCCTGGCCGGCCTTGATCTCGTCTACGGCGGCACTGACCTTGTTGAGTGTGGCGGAAATGGAGATCAGCTCCGGGCAGCGGTGGGTGCAGCGGCCGCAGCCGACGCACATATGGCTGTCCTCAAAGCGGGCCTTGTAGTCGTGGAACTTGTGGAGCACCTTGTAGCGCATCCGGTCGCCGGCGGTGGAGCGGAACTCCCGCTGGCCGGCCATCTGGTCGAACCCGGCGATCTGGCAGGAGGAGGTGACCCGGCGGCGCTCA
>CAZCFU010000027.1:0-11682 GCA_964498005.1 uncultured Oscillospiraceae bacterium
GCACCATGCTGGTGGCCATGAAGGAGGCCGACTGCCTGCTGGGCGGCGCCACCTATTCCACCGCCGACACCGTGCGCCCCGCCCTCCAACTGGTCAAGACCAAGCCGGGCAACAAGATCGTGTCCTCCTGCTTCATTCTGGTGCGCCCCTTCGCCACCGGCGGCAACCAGGTGCTGGCCATGGGCGACTGCGCCATCAACATCGACCCCAGTGAGGACGATCTGGTGGAGATCACTCAGGAAGTGGCCCAGTGCGCCCGCCGGTTCGGTGCGGATCCCAGGGTCGCTATGCTGAGCTACTCCACCATGGGTTCCGGCAAGGGCCCCACGGTAGACAAGATGCGCAACGCCTGCAAGAAGCTGCAGGCCCTGGATCTGGACTTCCCCGTGGACGGCGAGTTCCAGTTCGACGCCGCCGTGTCCCCCACCGTGGGCCGGCTGAAGGCCCCCAAGTCCAACGTGGCCGGCAAAGCCAACACCTTCATCTTCCCGGACATCACCTCCGGCAACATCGGCTACAAGATCGCCCAGCGCATGGGCAACTTCGACGCCTACGGCCCCATCCTGCTGGGCCTGAACGCCCCCATCAACGACCTGTCCCGGGGCTGCAACGCCATTGAGGTCTACTCCATGGCCATCATCACCGCCGCGCTGGCAGATTAACTCGAGGCAAGCTCCATATCCCTCGCTTCCGCCTTTGGCGAAAGCTCGCTCATTTCGCTGCCTCTCGTTTCCCCACGAAACCCGTCCGCTTCGCGGACTGGGCTTTCGCGGGGGCCCCGGCTCCATATTACACACAAAAACACCCTCTGCCGCTGGCAGAGGGTGCTTTTTTACTTCAGCCTTTCCGAAACCGTCCGCAGGATGCCCATCAGGGTGCCCAGGTCTTTCTTTCCCGGATCCATGGTCGGGTTATATTCCACACACTCAAAGGAGCAGGTCAGCCCGGTGTCCAGCACCGCGCCCAGGATCCGCTCCACCTGGGCGACGCTCAGCCCATCCGGGATGTTGTAGCCGGTGGCGGCAAATTCCGCCGGATCCAGCACGTCCACGTCAAAGCTGATGTGGACGCGCTTGCCTGCCAGGGCGGGCAGCACCTCGTCCAGCACGGCCCGCAGCCCCCGCTCCCGCACCTCCTCCGCCGTGTGTAGATGGGCGCCTACCCGCTCCACGACGCCGTACTCCGGCGGGTCGATGCTCCGGGCCCCGATGAAGTGCAGGTTCTCCCCCAGTAGGTTCACCTTGTTTCTGCCCACGGTCAGCGCCCCGCAGCACAGCCCGCAGGCCGCCGCCAGATCCATGCCGTGGATGCAGCCGCTCTCCGAGGTCTGATCCGTGTTGATGTCGGTGTGGGCGTCCACGTACACCACCGCCAACTCCTCCGGGCCGTAAAACTCGCCCAGTGCCGCCAGGGTGCCCATGGCGCAGGAGTGGTCGCCCCCGATGACCACGGGGTACTCCCCCCGCCCCAGCGCTTCCAGCGTGTTGGCCCGCAGGCGGCGGCACACCTCCATCACCGTGTCCAGGTGGCGCAGGCCGTCCGGCCAGGAGGCGCAGGGCGCCAGCTTCTCCATGGGCAGCAGGGCGGCGTCTCCTAACAAGCGGGGCAACCCCGCTTGTACCAGCGCATCATAGGCCCCCTCGCTCCCCCGGGTGGGCGAGCCGCAGGAGACCGCCGCCTCCACCAGCGCAAATCGACGCTCCATCGCGTCCCCCTCCTTAAATGAAAAAACCGTCTGCCCCTGGCAGACGGTTTTTAGATTGCCTTTACGCCAGCTTGTTCAGCTTCAGGGTCATGGCGCTCTTCTTGTTGGCAGCGTTGTTGCTGTGCAGCAGGCCCTTGGCGGCGGCCTGATCCACAGCCTTGACGGCCACCTTATATGCGGCATCGGCCTCGCTGCGGTTGCCGCCGGCCACCGCAGCCTCAAACTTCTTCAGGTTGGTCTTGAGCGCGGACTTCTGCGCCTTGTTCTGAGCGGCCTTCGTCGCATTGACCAGGACGCGCTTCTTGGCAGACTTGATATTGGGCAAACCAAACACCTCCTCCGATTTTAGACTATTTCTCCGTTACGGTTTCCCGTCGCAGATATGTATTCTAACATTTAAAGAAGAAAATTGCAACACTTATTTTCATTTTTTCGCATAGAAACTTTCCGGACGCAGAAAATAGGAGCAATTGGCCCCAGCGGCCACAACATTTAGTAGAGAGGAGCGCTTCAAATGACGCAGCGCCGCACCGATCTGGCGGTGGAGGCCCATCAGCTTTGGCGGGAGGGGACGCGGGACGCCGCCGCCCTCACCGGCGTCCGGGCGGAGGAGGGCAGCCGGGAGGGCTTCCCGGTGACCACCGTGACCATCACCAGCCCCGAGGGGGCCCAGGCCCTGGGCAAGCCCCAGGGCGTGTATATTACGATCGAACTGAGCGGCCTGCTCCGCCGGGAGGAGGGGGCCTTTGCCCGGGCGGTGGCGGCGGTGGCGGACTCGCTGCGTCCCCTGCTGCCCCAGGACGGCGCCGCCCTGGTCGTCGGCCTGGGCAACCGGGCGGTGACCCCCGACCTCATCGGCCCGCTGTGTGTGGACCACCTGCTGGTCACCCGCCACCTGGTGGAGCAGGTGCCGGGGCACTTCGGCGGCCTGCGCCCGGTGGCCGCCGCCGCCCCCGGCGTACTGGCCTCCACCGGGATGGAGAGCAGCCTGGTGGCCGAGGCCCTCACCCGGCGGCTCAAGCCGTCCTGCGTCATCGCCGTGGACGCCCTGGCCTCCCGCTCCCTGGACCGGCTGTGCCGCACGGTGCAGCTGTCCGACACCGGGGTCATCCCCGGCTCCGGCGTGGGCAACCACCGCCACCCCCTGAACCGGGACACCCTGGGGGTGCCGGTGTTCACCGTGGGGGTGCCCACCGTGGTGGACGGGGCCACCCTGGCCCTGGATCTGCTGGAGCAGGCGGGGCAGACCGATCTGGATCGGGGCGACCTGCCCGCCGGGAACGGCTTTTTCGTCACCCCCCGGGAGGTGGACAGCCAGGTGGCCGACCTGGGCAAGGTGCTGGGCTACGCCGTCAGCCGCGCCCTCAACCCGTCGCTGACGGTGGAGGATCTGGATATGCTGCTGGCATAACCTGTTTCGAGCTTTTTTGGTTGTCATCCCCATCTTTTTCTGGTATACTTTCCCCATCGAATGCCGAAGGGGACAAGCCTATGAAACAAAAGCTGGACAAGCTGCTGCGCGCCCACCCGCCCATCCGTTTTGTGACCGACGTGGTGGACGCGTACTTCACCAAGCGCGTCAGCCGGGCCGCGGCGGAGCTGGCCTACTTTCTCATCCTCACCTTTTTCCCTATCATGATCTGCATCTCCGCCTTCGTCAACGAGCTGCACCTGGATCTGGCCGCCCTGGTGGATCAGGCCGACCCCTTTCTGCCGGAGGGGGTGCTGGTCCTCTTCCGGGACTACCTCACCTATATCGACACCAATCAGTCCACCGCCATGCTGCTCACCGGCGCGTTCCTCACCGTGCTGTTCGCCTCCGCCGCCGTGCGCGGGCTGATGAACATCATGCACGAGCTGTATGGCCGGGCCACCTTCCGGGGGCTGTGGCAGCTGGTGGCCAGCATCCTGTTCTCCGTGCTGCTGCTGGCCACCATCTACCTGTCCCTGGCGGTGGTGGTCACCGGCAACTGGTTCTTCCACCTGCTGGGCCAGGTGCTGGGGCTGGAAAACCTGGTGGAGCAGTCCGGCGCCTGGCAGTCGGTGAAATACCTCCTGCTGCTGGCCATGGTGTTCCTGTTCATCCTGCTGCTCTACCGCTTCGCCGCCCCCCTGGACAACCCCCGGCCCCCGGTGGTGCCCGGCGCGCTGGCGGCGTCGGCGGCGCTGGCCATCGCGTCCATGATCTTCTCCATACTCATGGGCAATTCCACCCGGTACTCCCTGATCTACGGCTCCCTGGCCTCGGTCATCATCCTGCTGGTGTGGCTGTACCTGTGCGGCAACATCCTCATCATGGGCAACGTGGTGAACTACGTCCTGTTTATTCACCGCCGGGAACGGGACCGCGCATAAAATCCCGCCTTCCGCGCACACTATCCCCCGGCGGGTACATACAAGGGGGAGGCGCGGTGTATGTGGCAGATCGGCGTGTGGGAGCGGGACGAGGGGCTTGCCGAGCGGGTGAGCCGGCTGGCGGAGGGCACCCAGACCCTGGTGCGGGCCTGCCGCCACCCGGCGCTGCTGGCGGGGCTGTCCCTGGATCTGCTCATCGTCTCCCCCGGGGCCACCGGCTGGGCGGGGGCCGGGGCCCTCAACTGCCGCACCGCCCTGCTCCCCGGCGGGCGGTCCGCCCTGACCCGGGCCCTGCCCGCGGGCATCGTGCTCAGCTACGGCGCGTCCAGCCGGAACACCCTCACCCTGTCCAGCCTGGACGGACAGCGGGCCTCGGTGGCGGTGCAGCGGGAGTTCATCGACCTGGACGGCAAAGCCGTGGACCGGCAGGAGCTTGTCCTGCCCTACGACGGCGGCTCCCCCGACCTGCTGCTGGCCGAGGCGGGGGCGGCGCTGCTGCTGGGGCGGCTGGCGGAGGAAATCTGAACATGAGGAAAGCGGCCCGGATGGGCCGCTTTTTTCACGCGCAAAGCCCCTTGTATTTTTCTCCGCCGTAAGTTAAAATGGGGCTGAGCATATGAGTGCAAAAAGGAGAGACAATACATGAAAAAGCGGTTTTTATCAGCATTTCTGGCACTGGCCCTGTGCCTGGGGCTGGCCGTTCCCGCCTTCGCGGCGGACGATGACGCGGCCGTCAGCGGCACCTGCGGGGAATCCACTGCCTGGAGCTTTGACAAGGCCACTGGCACGCTGACGATCAGCGGTACGGGATCAATAGACTGGAACGGCGGTAAGTTCACGTTCTACTACCCATGGGAGGGCTTCAAGCAGGAGATCAGGAGCGTGAGCATTGAGGAGGGCGTGACCTATATCGGTATGTCAGCGTTCAAAACCTGCGCCAACCTGACGCAGGTCAGCATTCCCCAAAGTGTAACAGGCATAGGCTTATCCGCATTTTCCGGCACCCCATGGCTGGAAAGCCAAGGCGAATTTGCAATCATCAACGGCATCCTCATCAAATACCAGGGCAGCGCGGAGAAGGTAGCCATTCCTGAGGGTGTGACGTCTATCAACCACACCGCGTTTGCGCAGGACAAAACGATCACTGAGGTAGCTATCCCGGAGGGCGTGACCTACTTGGGCGTCTCCGCGTTTTTCGAGTGTAATAATCTCGCCCAAATCACCTTTCCCAGCACCCTGCGGGAGGTAGGCTCCAACTGCTTCAGCTACACCAGGTGGCTGGAAAATCAGAGGACGGCGGGGGACTTCATTTTGGCCGGCCCCGTGCTGCTGAAGTACCAGGGAAAGGGCGGCAGCGTGACTATCCCCGATGGCGTGGCTTATGTGGAGGATGCGGCTTTCACTTGGTCATCCTGGTTTCCGTTCGCCGAGGATCTGGAGCTCGACACCCTTACCGTCCCGACCAGTATGCGCGACTTGAACGCAGATCTGGCTTTCTCTAGGAGCACCCCCAAGAGCGTGATCTATGGGGGCTCCCGTGAACAGTGGAACATGGTAGAGAACACCACATGGCACGACGGCGCTCAAGTCCCTGTCTACTGCGCGGACGGAGGAGACCTTACTTATATATTCACCGACGTGCCCAGCTGGTTTGAGACGGAAGTGGCCTGGGCCGCCCAGAAGGGCATCACCAACGGCTACGGCGGCAAGACCACCTTCGCCCCCAATGTGGACTGCACCCAGGCGCAGATCCTGACCTTCCTGTGGCGGGCCGAGGGTAAGCTGCAAGCCGCCAAAGCCCCCATCACCACGGCGGCCTCCTACCAGGACGCCGTCAACTGGGCCTATGAGAAGGAAATGATCGACGGTTCCTTTGACCCAGACGCCCCCTGCACCCGCGCCCAGGCAGTGTCCTATATCTGGCAGGCCATGGGCAGGCAGGACGCCAAAACGGCCGCCAGCTTCTCTGATGTGGCCGCCGGCGCCCCCTATGCCAACGCGGTATCCTGGGCCGTGGAAAAGGGCGTGACCAAGGGCTACGGCGGCAGCGACACCTTTGCCCCGGATCGGGTGTGCAGCCGCGGCGAGATCGCGGCGTTCCTCTACCGGGCCTACAACAACTGAACCCTGTGTACGAAAGCCCCCGACCTGGCGGGGGCTTTTTTTGCGTTCCCTCTTTACGTCCCCAAAACGATGTGATATAATTCCAGCTATCAGATTGGAGGGACTTTTCATGGAGGAACTGGCCGAACTGAAACAGCAGCTGACCGATCAGCGCCCAGACGGCTGGGACGATCTGCCCGATATTCCGCTGTACATGGATCAGGTGGTGTCCTACCTGTCCCGGCAGATGATCTCCATCGGCGACGGCGACGCGCTCACCTCCGCCATGATCAACAATTATATCAAGGACGGTCTGGTGGAGCGGGCCAATGGGAAAAAATACGGTCAGGAGCATCTGGCCTATCTCACCGCCATCAGCGCCCTGAAGCAGGTCATGTCGGTGCGGGAGATGAAGGTATTCACCACCGTGGGCCGGGAGATGCGCTCCACGGACAAGCAGTACGAGTATTTCTGCCGCTATCTGGACGCGGCCATGGCGGACACCGCCGAGCATATCGAGGAGGATATCGCCGACCAAGACCTGCCCAAGCTGGTGCTGGACTTGGCCATGCGCAGCTACGCCAACGGTCTGGCCTGCCACCGGGCCCTGTCTATCCTGGCCCAGCGCACAGGGCACGAGGATCTTTTGAAAAAGAAGAAGTAATCTCCGGCCTTGTGAGGCCGTCAGATGTATCTTAAATTTGGAGGAACTGACCATGAGCAACTATGTCATTATCACCGATTCGTCCTGCGACCTGCCCGACAGCCTGGTGAAGGAGCTGGAGCTGGAAGTGCTCCCCCTGGCCTTCATCATGGACGGCAAGACCTATCGGAATTACCCGGATAACCGCGAGATGTCCCCCGACACGTTCTACGGCAAGCAGAAGGAGGGCCTGATGGCCACCACCAACGCCGTCAACGTGGGCGAGGCCGCCGACGCCATCGAGGCCGTCTTGAAGCAGGGGAAAGACGCGCTGGTGCTGGCCTTCTCCTCGGGGCTGTCCACCACCTACAACTCCTTCAAGATCGCCGCGGACGAGCTGGCGGAGCAGTACCCTGACCGCAAGGTGTACGCCGTAGACACCCTGTGCGCCTCCCTGGGCCAGGGGATGCTGGTGTACCAGGCCGCCAAGCTGCGCCAGGAGGGCAAGTCCATCGAGGAAGTGCGGGACTGGACGGAGGCCAACAAGCTGAACCAGTGCCATTGGTTCACGGTCAACGACCTGTTCTTCCTGAAGAAGGGCGGCCGCGTGTCCGCCGCCACCGCCGTGGTGGGCACCATGCTCCAGATCAAGCCCGTCATGCACGTGGATAACGAGGGCCACCTCATCAAGGTGGACACCGCCCGGGGCCGCAAGGCGTCCCTCAAGGCCCTGGTGGACAAGGTGGGTGAGCTGGCCGAGGACCCCGCCTCCCAGACCATGTTCATCAGCAACAGCGACTGCATCGAGGACGCCCAATTCGTGGCGGACGAGGTCAAGAAGCAGTACGGCACGAAGGAGATCATCATCAACTCCATCGGCCCCGTCATCGGCGCCCACACCGGGCCGGGGTGCGTGGCCCTGTTCTTTATGGGTAAACACAGATAAACCGCATTCGCGATACGCCGCCTCCCGTTTGGGGGCGGCGTTTTTTTACCAAAAAATTTTTCGTCCTCCCCTATTGACAAACAGGCACAGTCCGTCTATACTGTGTATATCGTATATATACAGAAAAACAATGAGGTGTACCATGGACATCATCATCAGCAATTCCTCCGGCGTGCCGATCTATGAGCAGATCGTCCGCCAAATGAAAGGGCTCATCCTTTCCGGCCAGCTTCCCGAGGGCGAGGCCCTGCCCTCCATGCGGCTGCTGGCCCGCGACCTGCGCATCTCCGTCATCACCACCAAACGGGCCTACGAGGAACTGGAACGGGAGGGCTTCCTCACCACCGTCCCCGGCAAGGGCTGCTTTGTGGCCGCCCAGAACCGGGAGACCCGGCGGGAGGCCGTGCTGTGCCAGATCGAGGAGCACCTGTCCCAGGCGGTGGACGCCGCCCAGGCGGGGGCCGTGGGCCTGGAAGAACTCACCGAAATGCTAAACACACTGTATAACGAGGACTAAGTTATGACAAATTGTATTGAAATCAAAGGGCTGGTGAAGGAGTATAAAACCTTCACCCTTGGCCCTATCGACCTGACCGTCCCCGGCGGCTCCATCCTGGGCCTGATTGGCGAGAACGGCGCGGGCAAGACCACCCTCATCAAGTCCATGCTGGGCATCACCAAACCCAGCGGCGGCAGTGTCACCCTGCTGGGTACCGACCCCGACCACGCCAAGGAGGACATCGGCATCGTCATGGACGACTGCTTTTTCTCCGAGTACCTGCGGGTGAAGGACGTGAACAGCGTCCTGAGCCATGTGTACAAGGACTGGGACAAGGGGCTGTTCGCGGACTACCTGGATAAATTCGGCCTGGCCGGGACAAAGAACATCAAGGAGCTGTCCCGGGGGATGCGGATGAAGCTGTCTTTGGCGGCGGCGCTGGCCCATAAGCCCCGCCTCCTGCTGCTGGACGAGGCCACGGCGGGCCTTGACCCGGTGGTGCGGGACGAAATTCTGGACGAATTCCTGGCCTTCGTTTCCGACGAGGAGCATGCCATCCTCATCTCCAGCCACATCACCTCCGACCTGGAAAAGGTGGCGGACTACATCGCCTACCTCCACCAGGGGAAGCTGCTGATGTGCGACGAGAAGGATATGCTTCTGGAGAGCTACGGGCGGCTGGTGTGTACCAAGGCGGATCTGGAGCAGATAGACCGGGGCTACATCGTCAGCACCCGGAAAAGCCAGTACTCCACCGAGGCCCTCATCCGGCACAAAAGCGATTTTAAGCGTCTCTACCCCCGCCTGGCGGTGGAGCCGGTGACGCTGGACGAGCTGATGGTATTCGTGGTAAAGGGGGAGAAAGCATGACCGGGCTGATTTTGAAGGATTTCCTGATTCTGCGCAAGACCCTGCGCAGCTACCTGACGATTCTGGTCATTTACACGGCGGTAGCCTTTTCCGGGTTCTGGAATGCGTCCTTTGTAGGCGGTTTCATGATGGTGATGGTAGCTATGCTGCCCATGAATGTGTTCGCCTACGATAAGCAGGCCAAGTGGGACACTTACGGTCTGGCCCTGCCGGTGGGCCGGACCAAAACGGTGGCCGCCCGGTATCTCTGCGTCCTGCTCCTGCTCCTGGGCAGTGTGGCCTTGACGGCGATTGCTGGGCTGGCGCTGTATACCACGGGACATCTCGAGGATCCCGCTGAATTTATGGTCAGCTGTGCGGTCATAGGGTTGATTGCGGTGCTGATGAATGCCGCTTTGCTGCCCTTCCTGTACAAATTCGGCCCGGAGCGGGCCCGTATCATGCTATATAGCATGGTGGGGTTTCTGTTTTTTGTGGGGTGGCTGCTTCTGGTCCCGCTGGGGGGCATCGGGTGGCTCAAAGGCCTGGGGGAACCCACCCCCGCCCAGATCGCCGCCACCCCCTTCATCGCGGCCATTGCGGGCGTCGTGCTGCTGGCCCTGTCCTTCCTGCTGTCCCGGTACTTCTACGGGGCAAAAGACGTGTGAATCAAAAGCGCCCCGCCGTCGGCGGGGCGCTTGCTTTGCCTGTTTTCAGGCGCGGAGGGGCAAAACGGCGATGCAAAAATGATGGGCGTCGGTGTATAATAAAATCGGAGGTGTTCCCATGAACAAGATCCTGATCGCAGAGGACGAGCCCCCCATCGCCAACCTGGTCAAAACCGCCCTGGACGGCCCGGACTACCGCTGTACCTGGGCCGCCGACGGCATCGCGGCGGCGGATCTGCTGGAGCGGGAGCCCTTTGACCTGGTGCTGCTGGACATCATGCTCCCCGGGGCGGACGGCTACGAGGTGCTGGAATACTGCCGGACGCTGGACATACCCGTCATCTTCCTCACCGCCAAGGGGACGGTGGAGGATCGGGTGCGGGGCCTGCGGCTGGGCGCGGAGGACTACATCACCAAGCCCTTTGAGCTGATGGAGCTGCTGGCCCGGGTGGAGACGGTGCTGCGCCGGTGCGGCAAAACGGGGCGGGTGCTGTCCCTGCCGCCGGACATCGAGATCGACACCGCCGCCCACACCGTGCGCAGGGGCGGCGCGGCCGTGGCGCTGACCGCCAAGGAGTACGACCTTCTGCTGCTGTTCGTCCAGAATAAAAATATCGCCCTGTACCGGGACCGCATCTATGAAAAAGTTTGGGGGGACGAGTACCTGGGGGACAGCCGCACGGTGGACCTGCACATCCAGCGGATGCGCAAGAAGCTGGGGCTGGAAAAGCGGCTGGTGGCGGTATACAAGGTGGGCTACCGATTAGAGGTGTGACATGAAACTGTTTTGGAAGCTCTTTTGCTCCATGGTGTCCATCACCGTGCTGGCCTGCGCCCTGGTCGGGTTCTGGCTCATCGACGGGCAGTTCCGCGCCTCCCTTGACCAGGAGGTGGAGTCGCTGCACGCGGAGAACGATATGCTCCGCTACGCCCTGTCCCGGGAGATGGAGGGGAAAGCCCTCAACAGCCCGGAGGAGCTCTCCCGATTGGCGGACGGCCTGTCCCTCACCACCGGGGGACGGGCGGCGGCCTTCCGGCTCAGCGACAGGGACGGCACGGCCTTGTATGATAAGGGCGGGCTTTTCTTTCTGAAGGCCGGTCCGTTGATTTCCGGCCTGGGGTCGGACCGGCGGGGCTGGCGGCTGGAGCAGGGGGCGGGCCGCTCCCTCCTCCACGGGGCCAGCGCCATGACCCTGCTGGGCCAGACGGTGTATTTGGAAAACTGCCGGGACGTCACCGCACTGTTTTTCCAGCGCTCCGCCCAGTACCGGAGCTTTTTCTGCGTGATGCTGGCCCTCATCGCCGGGGTGGCTGCCCTGTCGCTGCTGGTGTCCCACCTGATCCTGCGGCCCCTTGGGCGCATATCCGCCGCCGCACGGCGTCTGGCGGACGGTGAGCTGGACCGGCGGGTAACCGTGACCAGCGACGACGAGCTGGGCGCCCTCTCCGCCGACTTCAACGCCATGGCCCAGCGCATCGAGGAGCAGATGGAGGCCCTCACCGACGCCGCACGGCGGGAAAAGGAGTTCACCGGCAGCTTTGCCCACGAGATCAAAACGCCGCTCACCTCCATCATCGGCTATGCCGATCTGCTGCTGTCCCGGCCCGCCACCCAGTCGCAGGTGCGGGAGAGCGCCGGGTACATCTTCCGGGAGGGGCGGCGGCTGGAGGCCCTGTCGGGCAAGCTGATGGAGCTGATCGTGCTGGACCGGCGGGACTTCCCCCTGCGCCCGGTGCCCATGGGCGCGTTTCTGGAGCGGACGGGGAACGCCCTGCGCCCCGCCATGGAGCGGGCGGGCATCCGGCTGACAGTGGACGCCGAGGCGGCCCCCGCCCTGATCGAGCCCGACCTGATGGAGACGGTGTGCCTCAACCTGCTGGACAACGCCCGGAAGGCCACCCCGTCCGGCGGGA
>CAZCFU010000028.1:0-11656 GCA_964498005.1 uncultured Oscillospiraceae bacterium
CGTCGGTGGACAGGCTGGTACACACCACGTCCACGTCATAGCTCACCCGGCTGATGATGTCGCCGGCCTGGTTGCGGTCAAAGTAGCCCACCGGCAGGGTTATCAGCTTGTTGAACACGTCCCGGCGCATATTCCGGGCCACCTGGCGGCCCACCCGCATCATGCCGATGTTCACCAGGAAGCTCATCACGCTGCCCAGCCAGTAGCAGGCCAGCATCAGCAGGGCATAGCGGCCCACCCGCCCCATGTCCACATGGCCGGGGCCGATTTTATAGCCCTCCTCCACCACGCCGATGGCCTCCCCGGCGAACTGGGGGCCCAGCAGGTTGCCGATATTGCTCAAGAGGGTACAGCAGAGGAACAGCAGCACCCACCAGCGGTATTCCATTAAGTAGCGAAGGATACGCCGCAGCGCGCCCTTCGCGTCACGGGGCTTGGCCTTCACGCCGCCCCGGTCTCCCGGTCCTGGCATATGAAATCTCTCCTCTATGTCGTGGTTTACCAAATGCGATCGTGTTATTTGCGGCCCATCTCGCGTCATTGGCCCTGCGGTATATCTCGCGTCATTGGCGGCTTTGCCGCCAACGGCCGCCTATGCCATTTCGCCCATCTGGACCTGATAGGTTTCCCGATAGGCGGGGCAGGTTTCCAAAAGTTCCTCGTGGGTGCCGTAGCCCACGCATTTCCCGTTGTCCATCACCAGGATGTGGGTCATGCCCATGATGGAGCTGACCCGCTGGGCGATCATGATCAGGGTGGCGTCCCCATGGTTTTCCCGGATGGCCCGGCGCATGGCCGCGTCGGTCTTGTAGTCCAGGGCGGAAGAGCTGTCGTCCAGCACCAGGATCTCCGGCTTTGCCGCCAGGGCCCGGGCCACCAGCAGCCGCTGCTTCTGCCCGCCGGACAGGTTGGCCCCTTTAATTGCCGCTTGATAATCTGGCCCGTCCTCCAGCGCGTCGATGTACTCCGCCGCCATGGCGTCCTCGATGGCGGTGCGGAAGGCGGCGTCATCCACATCCCGGCCGAAGCGGACGTTCTCCCGCAGGGTGTCCTGGAATACCATGTCGTTCTGGAAGCACACGCCGAACCGGGAGCGCAGCGCGTCCTTCTCATAGGTGCGCACATCCCTGCCGTCCACGAACACGCCGCCGTCCGGGGCGTCGTAGAACCGCATGAGCAGAGAGATGATGGTGCTCTTGCCGCAGCCGGTGGGGCCGATGATGCCCAGGCTCTCCCCCCGCTTCAGGGCAAAGCTGATGTCGGTGAGGGCTTTTTCCCGCTCCTCCCCGGCAAACCCGGCGGAGCTGCCGTCCCCCTCGCCGTAGCTGAAGCTGACGTGCTCAAAACGGATGAATTCGTCCCCGGCGGGGGTAAGGGCCTCGCCCTGGGGCAGGACGCGCTGGTCGATCTCCGTCTGGAGCACCTGGTCGATGCGGTCGGCGCTGGCCCCGGCGCGGCTCAGCGTCATGAAAATGCGGTTCAACCCCATCACGCCCATAATGATCATATTGACGTAGGTGAGGAAGGCCAGGATCACCCCCGGCTCCATGGCCCCGGCGTTCACCCGGGTCGCGCCGATGAACACCACCAGCGCCAGCCCGCCGTTGAGGCACAGCTGCATCAGCGGGGAGGGGATGGCCATCACGGTGCCGGCGGCAATGTCGCCGTCCGTCATATCCTGGTTGGCCTGGGCAAAGCGCCGCTTTTCATACTCTGTCTTGGACAGGGCCTTCACCACCCGGATGCCGGTGATGTTCTCCCGCATGACCCGGACCACCACGTCCAGCTTTTGCTGCACCTTGTGATACATGGGCAGGCCCCTGGCGGATACCGTCAGCACCACCGCGATGAGCACCGGCAGCATGGCCACCAGGATCATGGCCAGAGAGGCGTCCATCACCAGGGCGACGCACACCCCGCCGATGAGCAGCATGGGGGCCCGGACGCACAGGGTCTGAAGCTGCTGCGCGGCGGACTGGACGTTGTAGCTGTCGCTGGTCATCCGGCTGATGAGGGAGGGCAGGCCGAAGGCGTCGAACTGGCTGCCGGACAGGTTGGCGGTCTTGTGGAACAGCTCCTGCCGGATGTCATAGCTCACCCGGTGGGCGTTTCGGACGGCCCCGCGGTTGGCGGTGACGTTGAGCTGCCGGGTAAGGATGGCGGCGGCGAACATCAGCAGGCCCCATAGAATGGCCAGCCTCAGATCGCCCATCGGGGCAATATGGTCGATGATGTACTCCAAAATGTAGGGCAGCATCAGCTCGCTGAGGGTTGCCAGGAGCTTGATGAAGATACACACGGCCACGGCCTTTTTATAGCGGCCCATGGCCCGGAACAGCAAGCGCAAAGCGGATCACCTTCTATTTTTCAATGGATCATTTGTGTTTTCATGGTGCCTAATGAAATACATGGTAGCACACCACTGGTGTGTTGTCAAGGTACCAAAATATTTTCTTGACAATTAGCCGGCCGTGCTGTAAGATGAACGCAAGGTGCCTAATAAATATGGATGAGGGAGTTTTTTAGCATGAATGAAGCAATGGAAAATGATCAGGCGCGGACCTGCTCCCAGTGCGGCAACCACTGCCCGGCGGATGCCCTCCAGTGCGGCAGGGGGCGCAGATGCCTCGGCGCGGCGGACGGTGGCCATGAGCATGGTCACGGCCATGGCCATCACGAGCACAGAGCTGGGAAGCACCACCCGCACGAGGGCCGCGGCATATGAGGGGCAGGGATCATGAGGGCAGGCAGTGCCATGGGCCTCACATGGATCGGGACGATCTTGCGGGGAAGTTTGAGCGGTGCGGACGGCTGCTCTCCCACTGCCTGGGTAAGCGGCGGGGGCAGGGCCGGATCCTGCGTACCTTATGCCAGCGGGGGGAGATACCGCAGAAGGAGCTCCAGGAGCTTCTGGGCATCCAGGCGGGCTCCATGAGCGAGATCGCCGCCAAGCTGGAGGACAAAGGGCTGATCGTCCGGGTGCGCAGCGAGGAGGATCGCCGGAAGGTGTCCCTGTCCATCACGGAGCGGGGCCGGAGCTGGGTGTCCCAGTGGGACGAGGAACACATACTCCGCCGCCGGGCGGAGCTGTTCTCCGCCCTCACGCCCGAGGAACAGGCTGCGCTGGAACACCTGCTGGATAAGCTGTCCGCCGACTGGGCCCAGCGGATGGAACGCCACAACAGCGCCGCGCGGTCTACGCGGTAAAAACCACCTCCGGCCCAATCAATGGGCTGGAGGTGGTCACCGTGGAAGAAACAAAGAAAACAGCCGAGTTTTATGATAGGTTCCAATTTATCGATAAATTTATAGAAGGAGCGCCCTATGGGTATCTTTGAACGCTACGCCCCCTTTGTGCAGGACTACATCTACCGCAACGGCTGGGAAAGCCTGCGGGCCATCCAGGTGGCCGCCGCCAACGCCATTTTCAACACCGACGACCATGTGCTCCTCACCGCGTCCACCGCCTCCGGCAAGACCGAGGCGGCCTTTTTCCCCATCATCACCCTGTTCTCCGAGGATCCGCCGTCCTCGGTGGGCTGTATCTATGTGGGCCCGCTGAAGGCCCTCATCAACGACCAGTTTTCCCGCCTCAACGACCTGTGTGAGGAAGCGGACATCCCCGTCTGGCACTGGCACGGCGACGTGGCCCAAAGCCACAAGGCCAAGCTGATGAAGCGCCCCTCCGGCATCCTCCAGATCACCCCGGAATCGCTGGAGGCCATGCTGCTCCACAAGCACGCCGCCATCCCCCACCTGTTCGGCGATTTGCGCTTCGTGGTCATCGACGAGGTCCACTCCCTCCTGCGGGGGGACCGGGGCGGGCAGACCCTGTGCCTCATCGAGCGGCTGTCCCGGCTGGCGGGGGTCAGCCCCCGGCGCATCGGCTTGTCCGCTACCATGGGCGAGCCGGAAAAGACAGGGGAGTTCCTGGCCCTGGGCACGGGCCGCAAAACCATCATCCCCAAGATCGAGGCCAAGGGGGCCAAGTGGCGGCTGAGCATGGAGCACTTTTTTGTGAAGGACGTCCAGGCCGGGGAGGATCGGACGGACATCGAGGCCCTGCCTGCGCTGGACGAGAAAACCGACCGGGCCCCCGACAACGCCGACCCCGGTCTGGGCTATATCTTCGAGCACACCCGGGGCAAGAAATGCCTGGTGTTCGTCAACTCCCGGGAGGAGTGCGAGACGGTCACCACCACCCTGCGGCAGTACTGCGAACGGAACCACGAACCCGACCGTTTCCTCATCCACCACGGCAACCTGTCCGCCTCCTACCGGGAGACGGCGGAGGAGATGATGAAGGACGAGTCCCAGCGGATGACCACCGTCACCACCGCCACGCTGGAGCTGGGCATCGACATCGGGCGGCTGGAGCGGGCCTTCCAGATCGACGCGCCCTGGACGGTGTCCTCCTTCCTCCAGCGCATGGGCCGCACCGGGCGGCGGGAGCTGCCGCCGGAGATGTGGTTCGTCATGCGGGAGGACGAGCCGGAGGCCCGGGCCATGCTGCCCGCCACCATCCCCTGGACGCTGATCCAGGGCATCGCGCTGGTGCAGCTCTACCTGGAGGAGCGCTGGGTGGAGCCGCCCCGGCTGGACCGCCTGCCCTACAGCCTGCTGTACCACCAGACCATGTCCACCCTGGCCTCCTGCGGGGAGCTGTCCCCCCGCTCGCTGGCGGATCAGGTGCTGCGGCTGCGCTATTTCCATCGGGTGACCCAGGAGGACTACAAGGCGCTTCTGCGCCACCTCGTCCAGACCGACCACATCCAGCGCACCGAGCAGGGTGGGCTCATCGTGGGCCTGGCGGGGGAGCGGGTGGTGAACTCCTACAAGTTCTACGGCGTGTTCCAGGAAAACGAGGAGTACACCGTCCGCAGCGAGGCCCAGGAGCTGGGCACGGTGGTGCTGCCGCCCCCAGTGGGGGAGAAGCTGGCCATCGCGGGCCACGTCTGGGTGGTGCTGGACATCGACCGCAAGCGCCATCTGGTGTACTGCGAGCAGGTGAAGGGCAGCATCCCGGCCTATTTCGGGCTGTGCCCCGGCGACCTGCACACCAAGATCCTCCAGCGGATGCGGCAGGTCCTCCGGGAGGAGAAGCAGTACCCCTATCTGATGAAAAACGCGGTTGCCCGGCTGGAAAACGCCCGGTTCACCGCCGGCCGCTCCGGCACCGCCGAAAAGCCCCTGCTCAACCTGGGCGGCAATCTATGGTGCCTGCTGCCCTGGGTGGGCACCTATGCGTTCCTCGCCCTGGAGCGGTTTTTGAAGATCAAGTGCGCCGACCGGCTGGGGCTGAAGAACTTCGACTCCGCCCGGCCCTACTATATGCAGTTCACCATGAAGGCGGACGAGGGGACGTTTTTCCAGGTGGTGTCCGAGGAGATCCGCAAGCCCATCGACCCGCTGGAGCTGGTCTACGACAAGGAGCTGCCCCTGTTCGACAAGTACGACGAATATCTTCCGGAAGAGCTGGTGAAGAAGGGCTTCGCCTATGGCGTGCTGGATCTGGATGGCCTTCGGGAGACGGTTTTGAGCTGGGGCGCGGAGGCTCAAGCCCAAAGCAATTGACGTTTGGATCAGGCTATGAGCATTTGGCGCAATGGCGGTAAAGGCTCCGGCGTTATTGCCCCCGCCTTTATCGTTCGGGATTACGAGGGCAAGATGAAGCAGGGAAGAAAGAACAGGAAAAGATCCGGTTTCCATGGGAAACCGGATCTTTTTTACTTTATAAATCCCTGGATCAAAATGACCAAAATAAGCATTGGCAGCACAAACTGGAAGTACGGCTTCAGCGCCCGGGGCATTTTGACGCCTTTCCCGCTGTTGGCTTCGTCCAGATACCTGTCAAAGCCCCAGCCCCATTTGGTGACGCAGAACAGGAGGTACATCAGAGAGCCCAGCGGCAGAAGCAGATTGCTCACCAGGAAGTCCTCGATGTCCAGCACCTGGCCCACCGAGCCGTTGGGCAGCGCGGCCTCAAAATACCACAGGTTGTACCCCAGCACGCAGGGCATACTGGCGATCAGGATGAACACCCCGTTGGCCAGCGCCGCCTTTTTCCGGCTCCAGCCGAAATTGTCGATGCACCCGGCCAGTAGGTTCTCGAACACAGCGATCACCGTGGAGAAGCTGGCGAAGGACATGAACAGGAAGAACAGCGAACCCCACAGCCGCCCGCCGGCCATGCCGGTGAACACCTTGGGCAGGGTCATGAAGATGAGGGCGGGCCCGCTGTTGGGCTGTACCCCGAAGGCGAAGCAGGCGGGGAAGATGATGAGCCCGCTCATGAGGGCCACAAAGGTATCCAGCCCGCAGATGCGCACCGCCTCCCCGGCCAGGGTGTTGTCCCGGTTCATGTAGCTGCCGAAAATCTCCATGGCGGCAATGCCAAGGCTCAGGGTGAAGAACGCCTGGTTCATGGCGGCGGTGACGACCGTTCCAAGCCCTTCCTCCACAGCCCGGCCAAAGTCGGGCAGCAGGTAGAACCGCACCCCTTCCATGGCTCCGGGGAGGGTCAGGCTGTGGACGGCCAGCACCACGATCAAACCCAGCAGGCCCAGCATCATGAACTTGGTCACCCGCTCCAGGCCCCCCTGGAGGCCCAGGGAGCACACCAGGAAGCCTGCCAGCACCGTCACCACCATCCAGACGGTCATCTCGGCGGGATTGGCCAGCATGGCGGGGAACACCGCGTCAACCGCCTCATTGGACAGCCCCGCGAAGGCTCCCCCGGCGAACTTGAAGAAATACCCCAGCATCCAGCCGGACACGGTGGTGTAGTACATCATCAGCAGATAGCACCCGGCCATGCAGAACCAGCCGTGAATGTGCCACTTAGACCCCGCGGGTTCCAGGGCCTTGTACCCCTGGACGGCGCTGCGGCGGCTGGCCCGGCCCACCGCCAGCTCCATGGTCAGCACCGGGACCCCCATCAGCAGCAGGAACACCAGGTAGAACAGCACGAACACCCCGCCGCCGTTTTCCCCGGTGACGTAGGGGAATTTCCACACGTTTCCGATGCCGATGGCGCACCCGGCGCTCACCAGCAGAAAGCCCAGCCGGGAGCGAAAATTTTCTCGCTTCATCGGTTTTCTCCTCTCCGTAAATTCGCGTTATTATACCGAAAGACGGGGCGGATGTCAATTGTTCGCGCCGAAGTAAAGACGCGTACGGGCCCGCGTGCTTCCTCGCACGCGGGCCCGTGTTTTACTGTCTTACAGCCCCTCCACGAAGGAGTAGGGTACGTAGGTCACACCGTCGATGAGGACGGCGTCCTTCCCATTCACAGGGACGGTCTTGGTCACATCGCCCTTGGTGAGGACCGCGGCCTTGGCGGCGGCGTCCCAGGTGACGGTGTAGCCCTTGGCCTCGGCGGCGGTGCGCAGGGGCACGTTGGGCGCCAGGGCGCTCCACCGGCTGGATGCGTAACCCGCGTTCTTGCTCACCAGGGTCAGCAGCTGGCTGTAGAGCGCATCGGACTTCTTCAGCACATCGCTGTAGGCGTTGGCCAGATCGGCGTTCACATAGTCCACCGCGGCCTCGGGATCGGTCTCGGCCAGGGCCTTGACCTCTGCCAGCTTGGCGGGCATCTGGGCGATGAACGCATCCTCCTGGAGCTTCCAGAAGTTCTGCACGCCCTCGCTGTAAAGCTCCCGGTTGGTGTCGGCCAGGCCGCAGATCCGCTTGAAGGCCCAGTAGGCGCTGTCAGTGCTGTAGCTCGGCGAGTTCACGCCGAAGGCGGCGGGCAGCTTGTCGATGCCGGCGATCTCGGGGATGAATACGCTGTGCTCAGCGCCGGTGAAGGCCAGCCAGTTCACGGCGGCGTGGGCGGCGGGCATATCGGCAAAGAGCTGGATCACATGGGTGTCGGGGGTGCCGGAGACGGCGATGGCCCGGTTGCTCTCCTGGCCTTCCAGGCTCAGGTCATAGGGGGTGCCCTCGTACCGGCAGCGGTAAACGGCGAACACATCCTGGAGGGTGACTTTGTCATCGGGGGTATAGAGCAGGGGGTAGAAGGTGTCGGAATCGTACTCGCCGGCGATAGAGGGAGCCAGCAGGTTCATGCCGCCCCAGTTCCGCAGGTTGTTTCCGTCGGAACGCGTCCCATCACAGACGGACTGTGCGGCCAGGACCTTGCCGTCCTCATCCTTCTTGGTGAGCCCGGCCTCCTCCAGCGTCTCGACAAAGCCCTCGGAGACCACGAAGTTCTCCGCATCCTCGGGGTCGATGGCGCCGATCATGAAGTGGTTGCCGAACACGGCCACCTGGTCGTCGGGCAGCTTCATGGCCACGTAGTGCTTGCCGCCGTAAATCTCCAGGATCCACGCCTCCTGCTGGTCGGCGATCAGGATCACATTGCCCTCGGCGGAGCCGTAGGTATCCACCGCTTTGCACAGGACGTCCACGGCCTCCTTGGCGGTGGACGCGGTGGCGGCGGCCAGCGCGGGGAGGACGGCCTCCCTCAGACCCTCATCCACGGTGGGGTCGGCCTCCCGCCAAGCCTTGCAGCCGGAGGCGGACACGGTGCCGGTGATGGACACGCTTACATCGTTGACGCAGACGGCGGCGTACAGGCCGTCACCGGCGGCGGGGTAGTCCTCCATCTGGGTGTATCCATGGGTGTGGGCGGGCAGGGGATAGGAGAAGCCGTTGATGTCGTCCATGGTGCGGCCCGCCACATCGGAGGCGGGGACATAGGCCTGGAGCTTGTCATATACCGCCCCGATGTCCTCACACCGGCCGATGATGATGGAGCCGTCAGCGCTGACGTCCTTGCCCACATACAAACCGGTGCAGGCCAGGGCGCTGCCAAAGCTGCTTGTGAGCAGGAAAACCGCCAGGGCGGCAGTGATGATCCGGGTAAAATGCTTTTTCATAATTTCTCAACCTCTCTTCGCGTTTTGACAATTATATGAATATTCTTATGCTTTGCATATATTCATTACCATTGATTGAAAGCGGAATGACAAACGGTTTGTAAAAGAACTTTGCCGAAGATACAAGCCGTCATCGGCGGAACGGCGGGGATCGTCGGAGCCGCTCTGAAGGGCGCGGGGGAGTCGCTTTGAATAGAGTATTCATGTTTTTCAGCCTTTCTGCCTGGATTTCATCTGCAATTATTGCATAAAAATTCGAATATGTCAAGCAAAAATGAAAAAATATTCATATGCACAAGCGAGCCGCCTCTTCCGCCATCATTTTTGTAAAAAAGGACGGCGGGGAAAGCAGCCGACGGAAACAAAGATCAAATAGGGCGGCAGGCCGTCCTCATAGAAAACGTTTACCGAAAACGGGAAACAACGGGCATATTACGCGTAAAGCTGAAGGAGTTGATTTTATGCCGGAAAACTGCAATGACGGCGTCTGCCCCTATCTGCACCGCATCGAGGCCCTGGAGAGCGGTCAGGAGCGGGAGGAGAAATTCCGCAAGGCGTACTATGAGGAACGGGAATCCCGTATCGAAAGGGATGCCAGGCTGGACGCCAAGATCACTGCGATGGACGAAAAGCTGGACAAAGTCGTGGCGTGGCAGGAGGCCCAGCAGGCCAAGCCCGCCAAGCGGTGGGAGGGGCTGGTGGAAAAGGCGGTTTGGGCGGTGTGCGCCGCTGTGATCGCGTTCCTGCTGGCCAGGGTCGGACTGTAGAGAGAAAGGAGTACAAAAGATGAAAAACGAGTACATGAGGAAATGGTTGAGGGCGGCGGCCATCCGCGCGGTCAAGACGATGGCGCAGACCGCCGTGGCCACCATCGGCGCGTCGGCGGTGCTGTCCGCCGTAAACTGGTCTGTGGTATTGTCCGCATCAGTGCTGGCCGGGGTGCTGTCCCTGCTCACCAGCGTGGCGGGCCTGCCGGAGGTGGAAGCGTGACGCCCCAAGGATCATCATTCGCCCTGCGGGCGAACGACCGATCCGGCGGCCTGACGGCCGCCCAGGGATCATCATTCGCCCTGCGGGCGAACGACCGATCCGGCGGCCTGACGGCCGCCCAGGGATCATCATTCGCCCTGCGGGCGAACGACCGATCCGGCGGCCTGGTGACTGCCCAGGGACGGCTCATCGCCACCGCCCGGGCTCAGGACGGCTATCTGGGCAAGAAGAGCAACGCCCAGCTGGACGATCCCAAGGCAAACGCCGGGGGAAAGTACAATAAATTCGCCCGGGATCTGGACGCCCTGGGGGACTTCTACAACGGCAGGAAGAACGGCTTCGACTGGTGCGACGTGTTCGTGGACTGGTGCTTCGTCACCACCTTCGGCCGGGACATCGCCCAAAAGCTGCTGTGCCAGCCGGACAGATCCTGCGGCGCCGGAACGGCATACTCCCTGGGCTACTACAAGGCCAAGGGGCGGTTCTTTACCACCCCCCAGCCGGGGGATCAGATTTTTTTCGGCGACGCCAAGAGCACCTGGCACACCGGCATTGTGACCGCCGTATCGGGCGGCTGTGTGTACACCGAGGAGGGCAACGCCGGGAGCCCCAGCGCGGTGCGCTCCTGCAAGTACCCCCTGAACTATTCCACCATCAAGGGATACGGCCGGCCGGACTGGTCGCTGGTGCCCGCCGACAACGAGAAGGAGGACGACGACATGACTGAGGAACAGGTGCGCAGGATCGTGCGGGAAGAGTGCGCCAATATCGAGGCGGAGCGGGCGGCAATGCCCGTGGCTCCCTGGGCGGAGGAGGAACTGGCCGCCGCCGTGGCGGCGGGCGTCACCGATGGCAAGCGGCCCCGGAGCTACGCCACCCGCCAGGAGGTGGCCATTATGGTGGGGCGAAAACAGTGAGTTAGGCACAAGAAAAGCCGGGGAGTTATTCCCCGGCTTTTTTGTATGCGATGTACGTGTAATATTGCGCGTTGTCGGGCTGTGAAAAATTGGGCGGTACAGATAATAATTGACCGGAACCCGGCGATAGCCGGTGGTATTTGCGGCATCAACCATGAGGGAGGGGATATGTCATGGATCAGTAGGCAAGAGTAATGTCCGCCGCCTTTCTCCAGATGCGGGCCGCATAGCTTTGCAGCCGTTCCCGGCCGCTGTCCTTGGCCTGTGTATCGTAGACCAGCTCCCACCGGCCCTCCAGGGGAAACGCCTTGCGGGGGGCGGCGCCCAAATTGCAGTCCACCAGATAGGCCTGCCCATCCAACTCGCGCTCATAGACGAAGCGGTCCTTCTTCCTGTTGCGGACGCGGAACGTCCCGTAGACCAGGGCCTTTGCCTCATGGCGCAGGCGGATCAGCTCCCGGTACGCCTCCAGCACCTCCGCCTTGGGCTGCTGGCGCAGGCCCTTATGCCAGGGCGGCAGCTTCTCGTTCCAGGGCAGAAGCACCCGGGCGTGTTCCCGCGTCCCCGCCAGGATCGTGGCAAATACCTGTTCTTCTGGCTCATTTTGGATATGCTCGGCGTAGTAGCCCTTGGCCTCCACATCGGTGATCTGCTCCATGGAAGTAAAGGGGTAGTTGGCCAAACCCATCTCATCCCCCTGGAACACAAAGGGGGTCCCCTTCAAGGTCATCTGCATGACGGCCAGCAGTTTGGACAGCGCGGTGTGCCGCGAGATGTCCCCGGTGATCTTGCTGATCATCCGCGGGTTGTCATGGTTGTTGTAAAACAGGGACATCCAGCAGTTATTGCCGTAGTGCTCCATCCAGT
>CAZCFU010000029.1:0-11617 GCA_964498005.1 uncultured Oscillospiraceae bacterium
ATCTGGACACCCCTGAGTTCCGGCAGAAGGTAAAGCGCTTCAAGGCGGACGCCCGTACCTGCGTGGAGACCATCAAGTCGGCGGGCGGGAAGGTGTCTCTGGCCCACCCCTACCAGATGGGGCTGGGTGACGGCGAGCTGGAAGCCCTGGTCAAACGGCTCGCGGGCTGGGGCCTGGACGCCATCGAGTGCTATTACCCCAAGTACACATCGGAACAGCAGGCGTTTTACCTTCATTTAACGCAAAAATACCAGCTCCACCGCACCGGCGGCAGCGATTTCCACGGCGAGAAGGTGAAGTCGGACGTGAAGCTGGCCGCGTTGGACTTAGAGCTGGACTGGCTGCTGTCAGCAGACTAAGGTAATCGGAAACAGCTTGCAGACCACAGGAAAAAATTGAACCCCGCTGCCAGCTGACAGCGGGGTTTAATTTTCGGCGCGGTTTTCCGCGCGGAAGATATTTATGGATCTGGTGGAGATCATTGCCGAGCCGGTGGCGGGCTGGCTGGAGAAATTTGAAACATGGTTTGGACGATCCTGACGCGCCGCTATTTTTCACTTTAACAACAGGTGCTCTATCTCGCTCCGCTCCGGCATGGAACGGATGGCCCCCCGACGGGTGGTGACGATGTACGCCGCCGTGTTGGCGAAACGGAGCATATCCGTCAGATCCGCCTCGGTGAGGCCGTCCAGGCCGCGCTCCAGCACGAAGTTCAGCACGCTGGCGCAGAAGGTGTCCCCCGCGCCGGTGGTCTCGATGACGCCGCCCAGCTTGCAGGCGGGGACGAACACCCGCTTGTCCTCGTAGTAGGAGTAGCTGCCGTCCGCGCCAGCGGTGACGTTGAACAGCTTGATGTTGGGATATTGGGCACGCAGAGTGGCCGTGCCGCGGTCGAAATCCGTCTCGCCGGTCATGAACTCCAGCTCGTTGTCGGCGATCTTCAGCACGTCGCACCGGGCCAGGCCGTAGGCGATCTGTTCCCTGGCGTCGTCCAGGCTGGCCCACAGGGGCGGACGCAGATTGGGGTCGAAGGAGATGACCGCGCCGCTTTCCTTCGCGTGGTCAACGGCCTTGCGGGTGGCGGCGCGGACGCCCGCATGGGTCATGGACAGGGTGCCGAAGTGGAAGATCCGGCTGTCCGCGATGACGTCCAGGGGCAGCTCCGCTTCGGTGAGCATCATGTCCGCGCCGGGATCGCGGTAGAAGGAGAAGTCCCGGTCGCCGTTGGGGAAGGTCTTGACGAAGGCCAGGGTGGTGCGGGCATCCTTGTCGAACACCAGGTAGTCCATGCAGATGCCCGCATCCGCCGCCACGTCCCGGAGGAGGTGGCCGAACATATCCTCGCCCACCTTGCCGATGAAGGCGCAGGAGCGGCCCAGCTTCTTCAGCATGGCCAGCACGTTGCAGGGGGCGCCGCCGGGGTTGGCTTCAAACAGCGTATTGCCCTGCCCGCTCACACCGTTCTGTGTGAAATCAATGAGCAGCTCCCCCAGTGCGGTGACATCGAATTGTTTTCCTGCCATGATTCAACTCTCCTCGTCATCAAAAATCAAGTCGTACTTCTCTACATCGACCAGCACCTGGCCGTCCGCCTCAAAGGTGATGGCGTCCGCCTCCTGCCTGGTGTAGATTACGGCGCTGGCCGCCGCCTCCCCATCGTTGACGAATACCTCCACGCTGAACCGGTCCAGGATCACCCGGAGCTTGATCTCCCCGTTGTTGGGACTCACCAGGAAGCTGCGGGTGTGGACGATGTCGTGGGGAAGGCCGCTGCGGCAGCGGTCGATCTTCACCGTGCTCTGGTCCGGCCGGTAGCGGATGATGGTGTCGTGCTGCCCATCCTTGGCCACATGGAGGCGGAACCAGCGGTAGGAGCCCTGGCCCATGGGGCGCACGGTGACGGTCATGTCCACTGTCCGACCCTGGATGCCGGGCAGGTTGGTCTCCCCGCACACCGAAATATGGCGGTGCGCCACGGGATCGCGGCGGTACTGCTCCAGCTCCCGCACGGGCACCTGGTACAGCCGTCCGTCCTTGACGGACAGCTCCCGGGGCAGGGTCATCTGCCCAAACCAGCGGCAGTGGAAGGGTTTGGCCCCCACGGTGGCCCAGTTCTGCATCCAGGCGATCATGATCCGCCGTCCATCGGGAGAGAGCATGGTCTGGGGGGCGTAAAAATCCAGGCCGTAGTCAATGGCTTGAACCCGCTCCCGGGTGAAGCCCTTTTCGGGGTCGTAGCTGCCCATGAGACAGACAGTGCCGTTGCCCGCGTGGAACTCCAGCCCGATGGGCGTCATGTCCTGGGGGCTGGTCAAGATGACCTGCTTGCCGTCCAGGGAAAAGAAGTCCGGGCACTCCCACATCTTGCCGTACTGGTTATAGCTGCGGTCCAGGGTGCGCACATACTCCCAGCTCAGGCCGTCCGCGCTTTTGTACAGCAAGATCGCCCCGCTGCCGTCCTCGGTGCGGTTGCCGATGACGGCGTAAAATGTATTCCCCTCCCGCCAGATCTTGGGATCCCGGAAGTCGATGGCGCTGCCTCCCTGTGGGAGGTCTTTTACGTCCAGCACCGGGTTCGGCTCATATTTTTCATAATCTACCCCGTCTCCGATGGCCACGCACTGGGTCTGGACGTCCTGAAGGAAGCCCTCGGCGTTGTGGTGCCGCCGGACGCCGGTGTACATCAGCAGCTGCCGCCCGTCGGGCAGCTCCACCGCGCCGCCGGAGAAGCAGCCGGACGCGTCGTACTCCGCGTCCGGGGCCAGGGCGGCGGGCAGCCGCTCCCAGCGGAGGAAATCCTTCGTTTTCAGGTGCCCCCAGTGCATGGGGCCCCACTCGCTGCTATAGGGATGATACTGGTAGAACAGGTGGCACTCCCCCTGGTACATGGAGAAACCGTTGGGGTCGTTCATCCAGCCGATGGTGGGGGTGGCGTGGAAGGCGGGGCGCTCGGCGCCGGGTATGCATGGGCCGTACTGGGCTTCAAAGTCCCGGGCTTTTTGCAGGGCTTCGCTGTTCATAGGTGGACAACCTCCTTGGCTGTTTCAAGCAGGAACATATTACAATATTTTTTCCCAAAGGGCAATGACTTTTTTAAAAAGGGGCGGCGTGAAGCCGCCCCTTTTCAGATGTATAGTGATACGCTTACTCCGCCGCGGAATACCGGTCGTAGGCGTCTTGGTAGACCTGGAGCAGGTCGTCCATACCGCACTTGGTGGAGAGGTACTCCTTGTACTTCTCCCACTCCGCGTCGGTGGGGCCGCCGTCCCGGATCCACAGGCCCTCCTGTTCCCGGACGGCCGCTTCAAAGTCGGCCCTGTGCCAGTCGATGGTCTCCATCTCCATGCCGGTGAACACGCAGTCCACGGGGTAGAAGGTGGTGTCCTCCACATAGGGCATCCAGGACTGATCCAGATCCTCCAGGCGCTCGATGGCCCGGTCCTCCATATAGAAGATCTCGTTGTAGTACTCGGCCAGGATCAGCTTCGGGCCGTAGACCTCATAGCCGTTGCGCAGCTCGCCCGCGCTCCTGTCGTACTGGCTCCGGGCCTCGTCCTCCGTAATGGACAGCCACATGCCCTTGTCGTCCTGCCCGGTGAAGAACACGCCGATGGGGCCGTACTGGAGCTGCATCACGGTCTCGCCCACATACCACTGGTCGAAGAACTTCAGCAGGTTGATGGGGCTCTGGCACTTGTTGGTGATGTTGAGCTGGCCGGAGCTGATGGGGGAACCGGGGCGGATGGTCACGCCGCAGGTATCCTCATACTGGGTGCCCTTGGGGCCCTTCAGCGGGGGCAGGAATACGTAGTCGTCGGCGTACTCGCCCATGAGTTCCTCGATGTACCACCAGGTGGACACGCCCACATAGCCCTGCTGGCACTTGGCGATGAGCTGGCTGTCGCTCTGGGAGAACATCTCCACATCCATCAGCCCTTCGGAGTACCAGTCGTGGAAGTAGGTCAGGCAGTCCCGGTAGGCGTCGCTGGCGCAGACGAACTCCACGGTGCCGTCGCTCTTGAGGTGGATGTCGTTGATGACGTCGTTGGGCCAGTTGGTGAAGCCGAACCCGGAATAGAAGATGTTCTGGCCCCAGCACCACTGGTCGAAGCCGGTGGTCATGGGCAGGGTGGATCCGGCGGCGTTGCCGTAATATTTGGCGGACATATCGTTGTCCTTGAAGGCCTTCAGCGCGTCGTGGAGCTCGTCCAGGGAGGTGGGCACATCCAACCCCAGCTCATCCAGCCACGCCTTGTTGATCATGCTGTACTGGGGAACGGAGAAGATGGAGAACGCCTCATCCATGGGCGCGCCGATGCCGGCGGTGGTCATCTGCTCGCCGGAGGGCAGACCGTAGATGCCGCCGTCCTCCATGGTGATGGCGGCGCGGATCTCCGGGTGTTCCTCCAGGATAGCGCACAGGTTGGGCATGATGTCCGGGGTCAGGTAGGGCACCAGGTCCAGGAAGGTGCCGTCGTCGCCGTACCGGGCCAGGTCGTAGTTGGAGAAGCCCACGCCCATAAAGGCGTCGGGGAGCTGGCCGCCGGTGATGCGGATGTTGACCTGCTCGGCCAGGGAGTCGCTCATGGTCTCCCAGTTGATCGTGATGCCCGCGTCCTTCTGGAGGGCGTCCAGCACCTCATGGTCATCGTAGCCCTTGGACAGGGCGGACATACCGCCCATGATGTTGAACTCGGTCTGGTCCAGGTTGGTGTTGACGGTGCCGTCGTTGACGTTGTTCACCAGCCCCCCGGCGCAGCCGGACAGGGCGCCCGCCAGCGTCGCGGCGCACAGAGCGCCGGAAACAATTCTTTTCACATTCATTTTCACGCGCTCCTTTCTTAGCCCTTGACGGCGCCGGCCATGAAGCCCTTCTCGAAGTACTTCTGCACGAAGGGGTAGACGATCAGCATGGGCAGGGCCGCCACGATCATGGAGCAGAATTTCAGCAGCTCGGTGAGCTTGTTCAGCTCGGCGTAGCCGCCGGAAATGGTGGCCGCCTGACTGGCGGTGGCGGAGCTCTTGATCAGGATGTTCCGCATGACCAGGGGCAGCGGGGAGCCCTTGCCGCCCAGATAAATCAGGGCGGTGAACCAGTCGTTCCAGTAGGCAACCATGGAGAAGACCACCATCACGGCCAGGATGGGCATGGACAGGGGAATCACCACGCTGAAGAAGGTGCGCAGTTTGGAGCAGCCGTCGATCTCGGAGGCCTCCACCAGGTCGTGGGGGATGGAGTTCTGGAAGTAGTTGCGCACGATGATCATGTTGCCCACGCCCACGCCGCCGGGGAGGAACAGGGACCACATGCTGCCCACCAGGCCGGTCTGCTTGACCACCAGGTAGGTGGGGACCAGGCCGCCGGCGAAGTACATGGTGAACAGGAAGAAGATGCTCAGCGCCTTGCGCCCGGGCAGGTCCTTTTGGGCCAGGGGGTAGGCGGTGATGTACAGCATGGCCACGGAGAAAATGGTGCCGATGACGGTATATTTCACCGAGTTCAGGAAGCCGGACACGATGCCGTCGTTGAGGAACACTCCCTTATAGCCCTCCAGGGTGAAGCCGCTGGGGAGCAGGAAGGTCTTGCCCGCGTAGACCTCGTAAGGGTCGGAGAAGGAGGCCACCACCACGTAGTACAGGGGATAGGCCACGATTAGCAGCACGATGGTGCAGATAACGACCAGGATGATCTGACTGGTCCGGTCGGACATACCAGAAGCCTTTTTCATTTCCGCTCCCCTCCTTTACACGAATTCCACGTCCGAGGCCTTGGACGCGATCTTATTGACGATGAGCAGCAGGGCGATGTTGACCACCGTGTTGAACAGGCCCACGGCGGTGGAATAGCTGTACTTGGCGTTCTGGATGCCCTGTTCGTAGACGTACACGGCGATGACGTCGCTGGTGGCCTTGTTCAGGTCGGTCTGGAGCAGCCATACCTTTTCAAAGCCCACGTTCATCAAGCCGCCGGCGGCCATGATCAGGTTCAGGATGGCCATGGGCAGCAGGGCGGGCAGGTCGATGTTCCGGATGCGCTGGAACACGGAGGCGCCGTCCACCTTGGCCGCCTCATAGAGGCCGGGATCCACGTTGGCCAGGGTGGCCAGGTAAATGATGCAGCCCCAGCCCGCGTCCTGCCAGATACCGGAGGCGATGTAAATGGTGCGGAAGGCGGAGGATTCCGTCAGGAAGTCCACGCTGGTGCCCAGGATCAGGTTGATGAGGCCGCCGGACGGGCTGAGGAAGATGCGGATCATACCGCAGATGACCATGACGGAGATGAAGTGGGGGGCGTAGAGCACGGTCTGCACCACCCGCTTGAACCTGGCGTTGCCCAGCTGGTTGATCATCAGGGACAGGATGATGGGGATGGGGAAGCTCCACAGCAGGCTGAACAAGCTGATGAGCACCGTATTCACGATCATCCGGCTGAAGGTGGGGGCGCTGAAGAAGCGCTTGAACCAGTACCAGCCCACCCATTCGCTGCCCGTGTAACCCTGGCTGGCCTTGAAGTCCCGGAAGGCGATCTGGATGCCGTACATGGGGATGTACTTGTACACCAGCGTCAGCGCCACGGGGATCAGCAGCAGCAGGTAAAGCTGCCAGTTGTCCAAAACGCGCTGGCCGAGGTTTTTGCCCGTACGGGCAAAAACGGCGGGAACCGCCGTTTTGGAATCTCTGTTTACCATACAACTCACTCCCTATTTCGTTTGATGCTCGCAATATGAAACGTTACACGAGCCGCACTTTTATGATAATCAAGGGATATTGAAATGTCAAGTGTTATTTTGGGGCTAAAATCCATTTTTCACTTTTTGACAAAAAGGGCCCCGTCAATTTGTGCAATCGGACTATTTAATTAGAATTTTCAAAAAACTATTGCAAAATAACGTTTCATGAATATAATGAAATTATCCATGAAACATTTCACGCGCGCAGAGGTGAATCCCATGAAGCAAAACCAAAACGCCCCCACCATGAAGGATGTGGCCCGGGAGGCCGGGGTGGCCCTGGGCACGGTGTCCAAGGTGTTCAATGACATCCCCGTGGGCGAGGATTACCGCAGACGGGTGGAGGACGCCGCCCGGCGGCTGGGCTACCAGGTGAACAGCTACGCCCGGGGGCTGAAAACCAACAAGACCTGTACCGCCGCCCTGATCCTGCCCGACATCGTTACCCCCTTTTTCTCCGCCCTGGCCCAGGCCGTCTGCCAGGCCCTGGCGGCCCGGCGGTACAAGACCATGCTGGCCCTCACCGCCTTCGACCCGGAGGCGGAGCAGCGGTGCATCCAGATGGTCCAGCAGAACAAAGTGGACGGCATCATCGGCCTGACCTACACCCCGGACCTAAAGGTGGACCCAGACCTGCCCTACGTGAGCATTGATCGGTATTTCAGCCCCGCCGTGCCCTGCGTGGCCTCGGACAACTTCGCCGGCGGGCAGCTGGCGGCGGAAAAGCTGTTGGAGCTGGGCTGCGCCCGGCCGCTGTTCCTGCGCGTCGGATCCGCGGTCCCCGGTGAGTCGGACAAGCGGGGGGACGGCTTCGAGTCCGTGTTCCGCCAGCGGGGGATGAACTGCGCCGCCCTGCGGCTGACCGACGAGGAGGGCGAGGGGCCCATTGGGGAGTTCCTGGCCGCCCACATGGACGGAGGCCGGCTGGATTTCGACGGCATCTTCTGTGTCACGGACGCCCTGGCCGTCCGCGTCCGATCCATGCTGGGGGCGCTGGGCCTGCGGGCGCCGGAGGACGTGCAGCTGATCGGCTTCGACGGCGTCCCCCGCTTCGCCGAGGGGGGCTTCTACTGCTCCACCATTGTCCAGCCCGTCCAGCGGCTGGCGGAGACCAGCGTGGACCTCCTTCTCCGGGAGGACAGGAGCAATCTGCCCAGCCTGGTGTGCCTCCCGGTGAGCTACGCCCCCGGCGGCACCACCCGGGAGTGAGGAGGTACTGCCATGGCCAGCGAATATTTGAAGTGGAAATATCGAAATGAAAAACGCGAGGAGCAGCGGGAGCTGACCCGGTCGGAAAAGCGGAAAAACTGGTGGCACTATCACAAATGGCATGTGGCGACTGCCGTAGTGCTGGCCGGCATATGCGTAAACCTGGTTTGGTATGCCTTGGGACGAACCGAGCCGGACTATCAGGTGGCCTATGTGGGTGAAAATGCCCTGCCTGACGATACCGTCACCGCCATTGAAAGTCTCTTTGCCTCTTTGGGTGAGGATCTGAACGGAGATGGGCAGATAATCGTGCAGCTCTGTCAGTATCCATTCAGCGGTGAAGACCCTGAAATGGCCGCCTCCGGCCAGGTGACCCTCATGGCCGACTTGATGGGGTGTGAGAGCTACTTCTTCCTGCTGGAGGACCCGGCCTGGTTCCAGGCCAGCTACCAGGCCCTGTGCCTGCTGGACGGCACCCCGCCGGAGGAGGACAGCTATTCCGCCGACGGGACCTATCTGCCATGGACTGACTGCCCCACTTTGGCCGGGACGGATCTTGGCGGCTATTCTTACCAGCTCCTGGGCGAAACGGTGACTGGAAGCAGCGACGAGCTGGTGTCCGGGCTTTCCCTGGCCCGCCGGGGCTTTTGGACAGAAAAAAACGCCCCGTACCCAGAGGGGTGCGAGGCGCTGTGGAACAAATTGACGGAAGGTGCGATTTCATGAAAAAAGTGGCTGTCTGTCTGGCGGCGGGAGTCCTGTGTCTGGCTCTGGCGGGCTGCGCGGCTGCCCCAGCCCCAGAAAAAGCGGCGGACGGGACCGATTGGAGCGAGAACTGGGTGACGGTAGGCGGTGTGCTGGGAGTGGATACCCCGGAGGGCATGGAGCCCCAGGAGAACAATGAGGCTCTGGCGGCCAATGGGATGTACTACGCCACCTGGTCCATGGGTGAAGGGGCGCCCTGCGTCAACGAGGACGGGGACGAAGCCCAGGTCTATGACGTCCAGGTCTACCTCCTGCTAAGCTCCGCCAAGTCCGGGCAGGAGGCGGAGAACACGCTGGCACAGTGGTGGGAGCTGGCCAAGGGCCGATATGCCATTGAGGAAACTTACACCCAGGTTCGCGGCGGTCAGGAGTTCACCGTCATCACCTATACCTTTGACTCCGATGCCAATCCCTATGCCCGGGGGGCCTCCGCGTTTGGGCTGTATCGGAACTGCGCCATCAACGTGGAGCTGGCCTGCCGAGGGGAGTTTGACGGCGACGCCGCCCAGCTTTTGACCGGCTTTTTAGACAGCTGCCACTACGCCGCCCCATAAGGAGGACAACATATCATGGGACTTTTTGTGCGCGAGGACCCCAGCTACGACGAGAACACCCGCCAAACCGGCTTCAACCGCTACAAGCAGCTCCTCTCGCTCCGCTTCGGCCCGTGGTGGAGAGTCGGTATGCTTACTTTAGCCGGTCTTGTCCCCCTGGCCGCCGGGATCATCTATTCTATCGCTGTGTCCAGTGTGCTGGTGCTGATCCCCTGCTCCATTCTGGGCGGCGCCTTCGCCGGGCCCTTTCTGGCGGGTATGTACGACGCCGTCCTGCGCGGGCTGCGGGACGACCCACTCCCCTGGAAGCAGGCCTGGGCCCGCGCGTGGCGGCAGAACTGGCGGGGCAGCCTTGTCCCCGGCGCGCTGACCGGGCTGATGGCCGGGCTGTACGCCTTTATGGCCATGCTGTTCTGGTGGGCGGAGCGGACACCCAGTCTGGGCACTGTGGGGCTGTATCTGGTTTCCTTGCTGCTCCTGCTGGTGCTGAGCAGTCTGTACTGGCCGCAGCTGGTGCTATTTGAGCAGTCCCCCCTCATCCGGCTGCGCAACACCATCCTGTTTTGCGTCAAGCATTTCTGGCGTGTACTGGGCATCGCGCTGCTTCAGCTGGCCTATCTGTCCATACTGGTACTTCTGGCGCCGTGGACGGTGTTCTTGGCGCCTGTCACCGGCATCTGGTATCCCTTATTTTTGTCACAAATCTTGATCTATCGGCAGATGAACGAAGATTTCCTGATTGAAGAGCTCTTTGCAAAAGACTCCATGGGAAACTAACATTGTTGTTTCACTTCGCGTTGTTCTATTACCCCACCATTTGGTGAGGGGGTTCCCTCCGGCAGATGGTGGGCGGAACGAAATGGAGCAGGCAGGAGCGGACGGGGATTCCCATCTGCTCCTGCCCTTTTCTTTTTCTGCTTTGTTTACATCGCCTGGTCGATCACGCTGCCGATGGTGTCCGCCGCCTCCCGTTTCATCCGCTGAGTGGCGTGGGCGCGCCGGAAGGAGTCCGGATCGTACATCGTCCCCGTCTTGGGTTGGCTCATTTTTGCGCTCTGGGTTCGTACAGGCAAGCCCCCCATAAAATATCTCTAAAAATCTTGGTCCAAATCAAAATATGGATCGAGATACGCGCGGGTGTTCCGGCACATCTCCCGGAACAGCGCCGCGGACTGCCCCATGGTCAGGCTATCGCACAGGGGCTGGTTGGCAAACGCCGCGTAAATTTTTCCCAAATCCCGCTCTTTGATGCCCTCGTAGGTGGTGTCGATATTGACGCAATTGCGGTAGACAAGGTTTGCGGCCGAAACAGGCAGGGGCTTCGCCATCACCGGCTTCACTTGGTCGTTGGAAAACACGCAGTTGGTCTCCACGATGCTGCCCAGGGGCATTTGCGGCATCTGGCCCAGATTGGGCATATTCACATTGGACACTACTGTCCGGAAGCCCATCAGCGCTTTCATCAAATCGACGGCCTCCTCGCCGGATTTGACCACCGGGAATTCCTTCCGTCCTTCCGCCATCTCAATACTCTCCGCGACGCGTTCTGCCTGCTGCCTCTCCCGGAAATCCACGGTAGTCAGGCCAAACTGCCACTCCCTCACGGCCTCCGGATCCTTCAGATACCACTGGTTGGGCATGAATTCCGCCAGGTGGCGATCCCCGGCGGCGGCCAGGGCGCCGTATTTGCGGTACAGATCCAGCTTGACCTTGTTGCCGTAGGCGAAGGGGTCGTGCCGGAAGGCGAAGCGGTTCTGGCCCTCCCGCTCGAAATAGCCCTCCTCATAGAACTTCTCCATGAACTCCGGCAGAAGGGCCAGGAGATCGATGTTTTGATACTTGGCCTCTGTGATCCAGGTGAAGTGGTTGATGCCGCAGGCGTCCGTATAGATTTGGCTCCGGTGGACTTTGATCCCCCTGATTTCTTTCAGCGCGCAGGTCAAAAATTCCTGGGCATGGAACACCTCATGGCAGCAGCCGAACGCCTTGATCCGCGGGAAAACATCGTACAGCGCCTTGATGCAGATGCTCATGGGATTCGTGAAGTTGATGACCCAGGCATTGGGGCAGATATCCCGGATCTTCGCCGCGAACCCCTCATAAATCGGGACGGCGCGCATGGCCCGCAGGACCCCGCCGGGGCCGACGGTGTCGCCGACAGATTGATAAATGCCGTACTTTTCCGGCGCGTGGACATCGCTGCGCATCTCCTGGAAGGTCCCGGGCAGGATGGAGATCACCACAAAGTCCGCGCCCTCCAGGGCGTCCTCCAGCCGCTCATACAGCTTGTAGTCAAATTTGGATATCGTCCTCGGATCCCGATTGATGTACGCGCCGATCTTAGCGTTCCGCCGGGCG
>CAZCFU010000030.1:0-11496 GCA_964498005.1 uncultured Oscillospiraceae bacterium
TACCTTTGAATTTTGAAAGGAGCTTGATTCCCATGAAACAGATGCTTGAGATCGTTGACGTCCTCGGCCGTGAAATTATCGACTCCCGCGGCAACCCCACCGTCGAGGTGGAGGTCGTCCTGGAGGACGGCACTGTCGGCCGCGCCGCGGTTCCCTCCGGCGCTTCCACCGGCGTTCACGAGGCCTGTGAGCTGCGCGACGGCGACAAGAGCCGCTACCTGGGCAAGGGCGTGCTGAACGCCGTCAACAACGTGAACACCGAGCTGGCCGAGTGCCTGATCGGCATGAACGCCCTGGATCAGGTCGCCATCGACAAGGCTATGATCGCTCTGGACGGCACCCCCAATAAGGGCCGCCTGGGCGCCAACGCCATCCTGGGCGCCTCCCTGGCTACCGCCAAGGCCGCCGCTGAGTCCCTGGGCCTGTCCCTGTACAACTATATCGGCGGCGTCAACGCCAAGACCCTGCCCGTCCCCATGATGAACATCCTCAACGGCGGCGCCCACGCCACCAACAACGTTGAGATCCAGGAGTTCATGATCATGCCCGTGGGCGCTCCCACCTGGAAAGAGGCCCTGCGCCGCTGCGCCGAGGTGTTCCATCAGCTGAAGAAGACCCTGAAGGACAACGGCACTCCCGCCGCCGGCGTGGGCGACGAGGGCGGCTACGCCCCCAACCTGAAGAAGGATGAGGACGCCCTGAAGGTCATCGTGCAGGCCATCTCCGACGCCGGCTACAAGCCCGGCGAGGACTTCATGATCGCCATCGACGCCGCTTCCTCCGAGTGGTGGAACGACGAGGAGAAGTGCTATGTCCAGCCCAAGTCCGGCAAGAAGATGACCCAGCAGCAGCTGGTCAATATGTGGAAGAAGTTCGCCGACACCTATCCCATCATCTCCCTCGAGGACGGCATGGCCGAGGACGACTGGGAGGGCTGGGCCATGCTGACCAAGGCCATCGGCTCCAAGGTCCAGCTGGTTGGCGACGACCTGTTCGTCACCAACGTGGCCCGTCTGTCCGACGGCATCGCCAAGGGCGTGGCCAACTCCATCCTCATCAAGGTCAACCAGATCGGCACCCTGACCGAGACCCTGGACGCCATCCAGATGGCCAACCGCGCCGGCTACACCGCCATCGTGTCCCACCGCTCCGGCGAGACCGAGGACGCCACCATCGCCGACATCGCCGTGGCCACCAACGCCGGCCAGATCAAGACCGGCGCCCCCAGCCGCACCGACCGCGTGGCCAAGTACAACCAGCTGCTCCGCATCGAGGAAGAGCTGGACGACGCCGCCATCTACCTGGGCAAGGACGCGTTCTTCAATCTGAAGTAAAAAAGTACTGTACAGAGCTCCCCCATCCGCGCTGCGGGTGGGGGAGCCTTTTATTTTTTTGCCTTGCACCGGGACGGGCAACAAAACGGGCGTTCGCCAGGTGCGGCGCGAGGAGGTTTGGAATGGATACACGGGATAAGTCGGAGGAACAGGAGATCAGGCGGGAGCTGGTGGACTATCTGCGCAAGCTGGCTGATTGGAAGGTCAACAACGCGGTGAAGCTGCTGTTCCTGGAGGCGGACGACATAAATAGGGTGAGCAAGCTGGATCTCACTGGGGTGTCAGAGGTGAAGCGAGGCGCGAATGGCAGTCTGGAGGTAAAATGCGTGGATAAGGTGCGGGTGCTGACCATGCTGCGGGAGCTGATGGAGGAGCGCCGGGACGGAAAGCTGGAGGACTTTTTGGATGGGCTGTCCAGGCCGGAGGACGGCGATGGGAAGTGAAAAAGCTCCGCTTTTCCGCCAAACAGCGCAAGGTGCTGGAGTGGTGGCGGGACGGAACCTTTGACGCAGTCATCTGCGATGGGGCGGTGCGCTCCGGCAAGACCTTCGCCCTGAGCGTCTCCTTCTTTTTGTGGGCCATGACGCGCTTCCAGCGGCAGAGGTTCGGGCTGTGCGCCGCCTCCATCAACGGGGTACGGCGGAATCTGCTTGCTCAAGCGCGGCCCGTGCTGGAAGAGATGGGCTTCCGGTGGGCGGAAAAGGTCAGCCGGAACGAGGTGACGGTCCGGGGCGGGGGCAGGGAAAACATATTTTATCTCTACGGAGGGCGGGACGAGGGCAGCGCCGCCTCCATCCAGGGGGTGACGCTGGCGGGGGTGCTGCTGGACGAGGCGGCGCTGATGCCCCGCTCCTTTGTGGAGCAGGCCTGCGCCCGATGCTCGGTGAAGGGCGGGAAGATCTGGTTTTCCTGCAACCCCGCCGGGCCGGAGCACTGGTTCTACAAGGAGTGGATCCGCAAAGCGAAGGAGAAGAATGCGCTGTACCTGCGCTTTGCCATGGAGGACAACCCGGCCCTATCCCGGTCGACCCGGGAACGCTATGAGCGGATGTTCCGGGGCACCTTTTACCGGCGGTATGTGCTGGGGGAATGGGTAGCCGCCGAGGGACTGGTGTACGACTTCTTTGACGAGGACACCATGCAAACGGCTCCGGAGGGGCCGTTCACCAGATGGCGGATCTCCTGCGATTATGGGACGAGAAATCCCGCTTCCTTTGGGCTGTGGGGCGAAAAGGACGGGATCTGGTACAGGGTAGCGGAATATTACTACGACGCCCGGGCGGAGGGACGGCAGAAAACCGACGGGGAGTATGTGGGCGATCTGGCGAGGCTGGCAGGGGGACGGCGCGTTGAAACGGTCATCGTGGATCCTTCGGCGGCCAGCTTTATCGAGGCGCTGAGAAGAGAGGGATGGGCGGTTCAAAAGGCGGACAACCGGGTGCTGGAGGGCATCCGGCGGACGGCGGAGGCGCTGAAATCCGGCAGGATCGTCATCTGCAAGGGGTGCGAGGCGGCGGCCAGGGAGTTTTCCATGTACTGCTGGGAGGACGACGGGGCCAAAGACCGGGTAAGGAAGGAAAACGACCACGCCATGGACGACATCCGCTACTTTGTGATGGCGCTGGATGAGGGCGGCGGAAGCGCGGCCAGGTTTGTGGAGAGAAAGGCGTTTTGAGAGAGAAATACCTCGACAGAGGATTTCTATATACCACATGAATGAGAGGAGAATGAACATGGACATTTGTTTCGAGGGCGTGGGCCAGGTGGCCGCTACCTTTCAGGTAGGCGGAGAAAACGTTCAGCCCGGTATGGCGGTGGCACTGACGAACGATGGTACCGTGGGGCTGGGTGCCGACGGCGACCTGCCCTGCGGCGTGCTGCTGGGCGGCGTGCGGGGCGGCGCGGCAGCGGTGCAGATCGGCGGCGCGGCCAAGACGGCATACACCGGCACCACCCCCAGGGCGGGCTGGCAGCAGCTGGCCCTGGACGGCAAGGGCGGCGTCAAGACTGTGACCACCGGCGGGCTGAACTGCCTGGTGCTGGCGGTGGACGAGGACGAGAAGTCCGTCGTCATCAAACTGTAAGAAGCGTGGAGAAGCGGACAGCGAGGGAACTTGGACCGGAGCGAGGCCGAGCGGCGGGGCCGAAGGCCCCAGAGACCAGGCCGAGTCGGAGGGAAAGTGACCGAGCGCCCTGGCCGCTTCGCAGCGTGACAACGAGACTGACGTATCAAAGGAGGAACTATTTATGGCGCAGAGATTTGACAATTTGAAGCTGGAGAAGGGTATGTACCACGAGGCGGGCAAGTCCTTTACCCAGGTGCTGGAAAAACTGGATCCCAGCGAGCAGTACCGCGGCACCGCCCTGGAGGGGCTGGACGCCTATCAGCGGCAGCTCAAGCGGTTCGACATCCGGGTGAAGGGCGCGGGCTCCGACCTGGTGGACAAGTTCTTCTCCACCAGCCAGTCGGCGGTGCTGTTCCCCGAGTACATCGCCAGGGCGGTCAAGGTGGGCATGGAGGAGGCCAATATCCTGCCCGACATCACCGCCACCGAGACCCTCATTGAGGGCATGGATTACCGCTCCATCACCTCCGTGCCCGAGGAGGAGAAGCAGCTCAAGCAGGTGTCCGAGGGCGCGGCCATCCCCCAGACCACCGTGCGCACCCGGGACAGCCTGGTGAAGCTCCATAAGCGGGGCAGGATGCTGGTGGCGTCCTATGAGGCTATCCGATTCCAGAAGCTGGATCTGTTCTCCGTCACCCTGCGGCAGATCGGCGCGCAGATCGGCCGGATGCATCTGGAGGATGCCATCCAGGTCATTTTGAACGGCGACGGCAACGACAACGCCGCCCAGGAAAGCGCCGTGGAGACGGAAGGCAAACTGACCTATGGGGATCTGCTGGCTTTCTGGAACAGCTTCGAGCCCTATCAGCTCAACACCCTGCTGGTGGGCACGGACACCATGCCCAAGCTGCTGGGCATGAGCCAGATGCAGGACGCCGCGGCGGGCCTGGACTTCCACGGCACCGGCAAGCTCATCACCCCCATGGGCGCCAAGGTGCTGCGCACCTCCGCCGTGCCCCAGGGCAAGATCATCGGCCTGGACAAAAACTACGCCCTGGAAATGGTCAAGGCCGGCGACGTGATGGTGGAGTACGACAAGATCATCGACCGCCAGCTGGAGCGGGCCGCCATCACCACCATCTCCGGCTACGCCAAGATCTTTGAGGACGCCAGCCGGGTGCTGACCGTCTGATGAGCGGGAAAAAGCGAAACATGGAGCGGGGGGCGGCGGCTGCCGCCGCCAGCCGCGGGGAGATGGCGGCTGCCGCTGCCGGCCGCGGGGAGATGGCGGCTGCCGCCGCCCAGCTCCGGGACACGGGGCGGCACCCGTTCACGCAGCTGGACGGGTATGTGCCGCTGAACCGTGGGGAGATCGCCCTGTACCGGGCCATTCGGGAGGCGGTGCCCGTGGTGGACGCCGCCATCTGCAAGCTGGTGCGGCTGTGCGGCGGAGTGAGCGCCACTTGTCGGGACGAGCGGGCCCAGGAGGAGCTGGACCGCTTCCTGCGCACCGTGCCCGTGGGCCGGGGACAGCGGGGCATCCAAGCTTTCTTGGATCAGTATCTGGACTCTATGATCACCTGCGGCCGGGCGGTGGGCGAGATGGTGCCCAGCCGGGACGGGCGGGACATCGCCGCCCTGCTGTGCGCCGATGTGAGCCGGGTGGAGATCCGCGAGGGGGAAAGCCCGCTGGACTTCGCCCTGTGCGCCCGGGACAGCGACGGAACCGTGCGGGAGCTGGAGCGACAGGAGCTGCTGCTGTTTACCCCCTTCCAGCCGGAGACCCGCGCCCCCTACGGGGTGTCTATGCTGCGCTCCATGCCCTTTTTGGCGGAGATCTTCGTGAAAATCTTTGAGGCCATGGGCAAGAACTGGGAGCGGATGGGCAACGTGCGCTTCGCCGTGGTGTGCAAGGGGGATAACGGCGCGCTGGCCCAGGAGCGGTGCAACGCGGTGGCAAAGGAGTGGGGCGCCGCCATGCAGGCGGGCCGGGACGGCGCCGTGCGGGACTTCGTGTGTGCCGGCGATGTGGAGATCCGCACCATCGGGGCGGACAACCAGGTGCTGGACAGTGAGGTGCCCGTGCGGCAGATCTTGGAGCAGCTGGTGGCCAAGACGGGCATCCCGCCCTTCCTGCTGGGGCTGAGCTGGTCGTCCACCGAGCGGATGAGTTCACAGCAGGCCGACATCATGACCAGCGAGATCGCCGCCATCCGGCGGGGGCTGGAGCCGGTGGTGGAGCGGATCTGTGAGTTCTGGCTGCGGCTGCGGGGATATGATGACCATGTGGACGTCGACTGGGCGGACGTGAACCTCCAGGACGAGGAGTCGGAGGCCAGAGCGGCGCTGTACCGGGCCCAGGCCAGGGCCATGGAGGAGGAGAATGGAAATGCAGATCAGTAAGGACGCGCGGGTCAAGGGCATCGGCACGCCGGAGGCGGACGAGCTGGCGCTCATTAACCGCCTCACCCGGCGGGAGCTGGGGGCGGACGAGGTGTACACCTTCGCCCTGCGGCTGTGCGACAACGACATCGACCGGGATTTTGAGCGGTTTGACGACAGCACGCTGGATCAGCTGGCCCCCATGTTCGTGGGGGTGTCCGGGGTGTTCGACCACCAGTGGAGCGCCAAAGGGCAGACCGCCCGCATTTACCGCGCTGAGGTGGTGGGCGGGGATGGCACCGTCACCACGGACGGGCGGCCCTACCGCTACCTCAAGGGTTGGGCGTACCTGATGCGCACCGATGAGAACGCCGCCCTCATCGCCGAGATCGACGGCGGCATCAAGCGGGAGGTCAGCGTGGGCTGCGCGGTGGAGAAGGTGGTTTGCTCCATTTGCGGCGGTGAGCTGGGCGACTGCCCCCACGAAAAGGGGGAGGAGTACGATGGGCAGGTGTGCCACGGCGTGCTCACCGGGGCTGCCGACGCATACGAATGGTCTTTCGTGGCGGTGCCCGCCCAACGGAAGGCCGGGGTCATCAAGAGCGCGGGCAGGCGCATGGAGGACGAGGCCCGGCTGGGCCGGAAGTACCTCAAGGGCCTGCGCCGTGAGATGGTGCGGCTGGCAGGCATCGCCGAGCCGGACGCGGAGCACCGGCTGCTGGAAAAGGTGGCGGACAGGCTGGACGAGGAGGAGCTGCTGGGGCTCATCAAGCTGTACCGGGGCAAAGCGGACAAGCTGCTGGGCTCCGGTGTGCAGCTGAGCTACAGCGAGGAGGCCGTGCCGCCTGAGATCGCCGACGGGGCCTTCCTCATTTAGGAGGCGGACGATGACAGAACAGGTGATGGAGCTGACGCAGGCGCTGGGAGGCGCGGGACAGGACGAGGACGCGCTGCGGACGCTGTGCGTCAACGCCTGCCAAATGCTGGACCGGCGGCTGCGGGACGGCCTGACGGCGGAGGACTGCCAGGGAGCCTACCCTCTGGCGGCGGCGTGGCTGGCCATGGACTGGCTGCGGTGCGGTCAGGGGCTGGAAGGGATCACGTCCCTGTCCGCTGGGGATATCTCCGTGCGCCGGGAGGCGGGGAGCGGCGACGGCTCGAAGCTGACACAGAGGGCGCTTGAGCTGATGGCTCCCTATTTGAAGGACGACGGATTCGTGTTTCGGGGGGTGAGCGGTTGATCGAGGCGTTTGAGTGGGTCATCAAGACCTACGGACAGGAGATGGTGTGCCGCAAAGAGGACGGCACGGAAGCGGGCCGGGGCATGGCTATCGTCCAGCCCATGACCCAGGCGGACTGGCAGTATACCGCCGGGGCGCTGGGTAGCTACTCCCAGGACAAATTCCTGGGATTGGCGGAGCCGGGACTGCCCATGGACAAAGTCGGGCCCGGAGGCTGGCTGGAGTGGGGCGGAGGACGCTATGAGGTGATGACCGTGCGGCCCATCTGGGTGGGCGGACAGGTCACCCACCTGTGGCTGGCCCTGCGGCCCTGCCCGGAGAACGCGCCATGAACGGGGCGCTGAATACCCTGCGGGAGGCGGTGGCCCAGCAGCTGCGGCAGGCGGGGGTGAACGCCGTCACCGCCATGGAGAGTGCCAGGGCCAGCCGATGGAGGGAGGCGGTGGCGGCCGTTTCCCTCAGCCGTGTGGTGTGCGCCCCCGGCGGGTTCAAGGACTATCTGGGGATGCGCCGGGAGCCCGATGGGGCCGAGCGGGAGCTCTATGGCCGGGAGGTGGAGCTGACCCTGGCGCTGGACATCTACGCCCCCAGGGACGGAGGCGAAAGCGCCTGCCGGCAGGCGGCGGAGACAGTGGCCGAGACGCTGGTGTGCCAGGGGGCGGCGGGACTGACCGCCCTGGAGCTTCAGACGGGCCGGGTGGAGTTCCTGGAGAGTACGGGGCTCTACCGCTTACAGGTCAGCTGCCGGTGCAAGGCGTGGCTGGTGGCCGCCGCGGAAAGCGGCGGCGGGGCCTTTGTGGACTTTGAGGTGAAAGGAACGATGAAATGAGCATAGTGACCAACCATGAGAGACCGGGAGTGTATTCCTCCTATGAGACATCCAGCCTGACCGCCGCCTCGGTGGGGGGCAGCAAGGTGGCGGTGGTGGCCGCCGCGCCGGAGGTGGGTGAAAAAAGCGTCTACCAATGGACCAGCTACAGCAAGGCAGAGGGGGACGTGGGCGACTGCGCGCTGAGCCGCCTGGCCCAGTTGGCTATCCGCAACGGCGCGGGCGTGGTATACGGCGTACCCGCCGGGGAGGACTATGCCGCCGCCTTTGCCACGGTGGCCGCCATTGAGGACGCGGCGGTGGTGGTGTGCGACAGCACAGATCTGGCCGTGCAGCAGGCATTGAAAACCATGGTGCAGGAGTGCTCCGGCCTTCGGAGGGAGCGCATCGCCGTGGTGGGGGGCGCTGCCGGCGAGAGCGCGGAGCAGCTGGTGAAACGGGCCGAGGGGCTCAACTGCGAGCGGGTGGTGCTGGTGGCCCCCGGCGCGGGGGACGGTTCCGGCGGCATCTCCTGCGCCGCGGCGGTGGCGGGAGCCATCGCGGGGAACACCGATCCCGCCCTGCCTTTGGGCGGCGCGCAGCTCTATGGGCTGGACGGGCTGGAATGCAGCTACGATGACAACGACATCGACCTGCTGGTGCGGGGCGGCGTGACGCCGCTGGAGATGCTGGCGGGGTCGTACTACGTGGTGCGGGGCGTCACCACCAGAACCACCACCGGCGGCGCGGAGGACGCCACCTGGCGGGAGCTGACCACCATCCTGGTGGTGGATGAGGTGATCCCCGGGCTGCGCAATGCCCTGCGGGCCAAGTTCAGCCGGGCAAAAAATACCGAGCAGAGCCGGGGGGCCATCCGCTCCCAGACGGTGATGGAGCTGGAAAAACGGGTGAGCCGGGAGATCATCGACAGCTATGAGGACGTGACGGTGTCCGCCCTGGAGGACGACCCCACGGTGTGTTTGGTGGAGTTCGCCTTCACCGTGGCCCACGGGCTGAACCAGATCTGGCTGTCGGCGCATATCACCGTTTGATAGCGCGGAGCAGGCGAGGCGTGAATACAAGGAGGTCATGAAATGAGTACAAGTATCAGTGCGGGGCTGAGCGCGGCGGGATTCCCCACCAGCTCGGACATCTGGCTGGAGCTGGACGGGCAGAAGGTGGCGGTGGTGCAGAGCTACAGCTGCAAGGCCACCCGCACCTCCTACTCGGTGGAAGCCTTCGGCGAGGAGGAGCCGGTGGCCACCGTCCAGGGGCCGCAAAATTATGTTATCCAGCTCACCAGGCTGTACGCCACCGACCAGGCCATTGCCGACGGACTGGATTTCTACAGCCTGAAAAACTTCTCCCTGGTCATCTGCAAGCCGGACCGCAAGGTGATCTACTCCGACTGCCAGTGGAGCGAGATCCAGGAGGACGCCAAGCTGGGCCAGACGGTGGCGGAAAAGCTCACCCTGGTGGCCAAGAGCCGGATGGAGACGGCGGCGTAAATGGACAGGGCATTTTGGGCCGGCCCCGACCGGGTGAAGGTGAAGGAAGGGACGCTGCGGCTGCTGTCCGCCCGGGAGGTGCTGGAGGCCCGCCGGGAGGGCGACGTTCTGGCCCGGGACGGCGGGGAGCGGGCGCTGTGCCGCAACGCCTGCCTCGTCGTCCGGGCGTTGGAGCGCAATGGCAAGCCGGTGTTTGAGAGTGGCCAGGCGGCGCTGGACGGCCTGCGGGTGGAGGACATCGCGCGGCTGGCGGACGCCTGGGCGGCGTTTAACCGGGAGAGCAATCCCTCGCCGCTGGACGGGGAAGAGGAGATTGAACGGCGAAAAAAAGCCTGGAGCACGCGCGTTATGAGCGCCTTCAGTGGCGCGTGCTCCGTATGTTCGGCGCTCTGCCCACCGAGGAGCGGGCGAAACAGATGACCGACCGGGATTACTTGTGGTGCGCCCTCAATCTGGCGCTGGATCAGGAGGAGGAGCTGGCAAGGCTGTGCCCCGACTGCCGGGAGCGGGCGGAGGCGGAGCCCTGCCCGGTGTGCGGCGCGCCCAGGGAGAGCTGGTCGGTGAACGGCGGGTTCGACTGGGCCCGGTATCAGGAGTTGAAAGGGGGCGGGGACCGTGGTTGACCGGCTGGAGGAGCTGCTGGCGATGATGGCGGATGAGGACGACGAGGAGCAGGAGGACGCGCTGGCGCTGGCGGCGGAGCGGGTGCCCTCTGCCGCCCCCGCTCCCAGAAGCGAGGGCCGGACGGAGGGTTCAGAGGATTTGGGGAACCCGCAGGAGCCGGAGCAGGGGGAGCGTGAGGCGGCTTTCGTTCCAATGGAGGGCGGGGAGCTGCGGGCGGCAGTTTCCCGTATTGGCGGGGAGCAAATGCCGGAGGACGACGAGCCGGCGTCAGTGTATGAAAACCAGCTGACGGCAACCCGCGCCCTAAGGGCCGGGGGTGGCCAGGCGGCGGAAGGACTGGGGCCGGCGAAGCCGGCCACGGCGGCAGAGGATGCGGAAGTCACTCCAACCCCCGGCGCGTCGGCGGAGCGGGGGCTGGAGGAGCTGTACCACCGAACCGCCCAGGCCAGCCGCCCGGCGGCTCAGAGCCTGCCTGTGGAGCAGGCGGGGCGGACGCTCCGCGCCGAAGAGCCGGGGCGCGCCGCCGCCCTCACCGTAGACGAGCTGGATCGGGCGGTGCGCCGGGACAGCAGGAGGTACGATGGGGGCATGAGTATTTTCTAAGGAGGTGGGAGCATGATCCTTTCCCCCATGCGGTTTAAAAATTTTGTGTGGCCCCACAATCCCAGGGTGTATTCCATTACCTTTGAGCGGAAGCTGGCGGTGCATAAGATCCCGTTTGGCAGGCACAAGATCCAGAGCCTGGGCCAGACACGCCGGGTACTGAAGGGAGAGGGGGAGTTCGTGGGCGAGGGGGCCTACGACACCTTCAAGGCACTGGCCAGCGTGTTTTATGAGGAGACGCCGGGGGTGCTGGTTCATCCGGTGTGGATGACCACCACGGCGTGGTTCACGGGGCTGGAGCTGCGTCAGGCGCCCCGGCGGGACTATGTGGCCTACTCCTTTGAGTTCTGGGAGGTCATTGACGGCACCGGGGACACCAAGCTGGCTGTCCGGGCCGCGGAAACACCCAATCAGAACGCCGGGAACGAGCAGGCGGGCGAATGGCACACCGTGGTCAGGGGCGATACCCTGTGGGCGCTGGCCCGGCGGTATGGGGTGGCGCTGAGCCGGATCATCGAGCTTAACCCGGGCATCCGCAACCCCAATCTTATCTATCCGGGACAGAAGGTGAGGATAAAATGATCCAGTGCTGGGTGAGGCTGGGCAGCGGCGGGGAGTTGAAGCTGCCCACCGCCGTCAGCTGGAAATTCTGCTACGGCACCGACACCCCCTGCGACAGCTTTTTCCTGCGGTGTTTGTGGGAGCGGGGGCAGGAAAAGCAGCTGTCCGCCGCCTGCCGATTTTACGCCGAATGGGAGGGTGAGCGGGTGTTCACCGGGGTGGTGGATGAGTTCGCGGTCATCTGCGGAAAGGACGGGCTCTATCTGGAGCTGTCCGGCCGGGGGATGGCGGCGCTGCTGCTGGACAACGAGGCTATGCCCGCCGAGTACCAGCGGTGTACCCGGGCGGACATCATCGCGAACCACGTGG